>CAZVDA010000038.1:0-12793 GCA_964625365.1 uncultured Thiopseudomonas sp.
TGGGCGTGACGTAGCAGAGCATGGCAGTACCGTACCAGCCGATCATTGCCGCACCAATACCGGATGTGATGTGGTCGTAGCCCGGCGCAATATCGGTGACCAGCGGGCCAAGGGTGTAGAACGGTGCTTCGCCGCACTCGCTCAGTTGCTTATCCATGTTCTCTTTAATCATGTGCATCGGCACATGGCCCGGACCTTCGATGATGGTTTGCACGTCGTGCTTCCACGCCACCTTGGTCAGCTCGCCCAGGGTTTCCAGCTCGCCAAACTGGGCAGCATCGTTGGCATCGGCCACCGAGCCCGGACGCAGGCCGTCGCCCAGCGAGAAGGACACATCATAGGCCTTCATGATTTCGCAGATTTCCTCAAACTTGGTATAGAGAAAACTTTCTTTATGGTGCGCCAGACACCACTTGGCCATAATCGAACCACCACGCGAGACAATACCGGTAACGCGCTTGGCGGTCAGCGGCACATAGCGCAGCAGCACGCCGGCGTGAATGGTGAAGTAGTCCACGCCCTGCTCGGCCTGCTCAATCAGGGTGTCGCGGAACAGCTCCCAGGTCAGGTCCTCGGCAATGCCGCCGACTTTTTCCAGCGCCTGATAGATGGGTACGGTACCGACCGGTACCGGCGAGTTGCGGATGATCCACTCGCGGGTTTCGTGGATGTTCTTGCCGGTGGACAAATCCATGATGGTATCGGCACCCCAACGGATACCCCAGGTCAGCTTGGCGACTTCTTCTTCAATGGAGGAACCCAGCGCCGAGTTGCCGATGTTGCCGTTGACCTTAACCAGAAAGTTGCGGCCAATAATCATTGGCTCCAGCTCGGTGTGGTTGATATTGGCCGGAATGATGGCGCGGCCACGGGCAACTTCACTGCGCACGAATTCGGGAGTGATTTCCTTGGGAATGCTGGCACCAAAGCTCATTCCCGGATGCTGGCTATCCAGCAGGCCGGCTTCACGCGCCTCCTGCAATTTCAGGTTTTCACGAATGGCAACAAACTCCATTTCCGGCGTGATGATGCCCTTTTTGGCGTAGTGCATCTGGGTCACGTTGTGACCTGATTTGGCACGGCGTGGCGTTTTCAGCGCGGCAAAGCGCATGGCATCCAGCTGCGCATCATTCAGGCGCTGGCGGCCAAACTCGGAGGTCAGCCCCGGCAGGGTTTCGGTATCGCCCCGCTCATTAATCCAGGCGCTGCGCACATCACCCAGCCCCTTGCGCACGTCGATTTTAACCTGCGGGTCGGTATAGGGGCCGGAGGTGTCATACACCAGCACCGGCGCATTCGGCTCGTTGCCCTGCTCGGTGATGGTTGGGCTGAGGGTAATTTCCCGCATCGGCACGCGAATGTCCGGCCTTGAGCCTTCAACATAGATTTTGCGCGAATTGGGAAAGGGTTGTACGGATTGCTCATCAACTTGAGCGGTTTCACTAAGGTTGGATGACAGCATTTGATTCATTGGTTATCTCCAAAGCGCGGAGATTGCTGCACGGTGTCCGAGCGGGACGGCATGGTGCAAGTGGAGCAAAGCCTTTGCCGCCAAGGATGGCGGCAAGGAGCCTACAGGGACGTATTCACGGCGTCTTTGCGTAACTTGCACCATGCCGGCACACACTGATGCCAGACTGCAATCTCACAGATCAAAAAACCGTCAGGGGAACCTGTAGACAAAAAGGACATTGCCGCCATCACCCTTGAACAACAGCAGAGGCTGTCAGGCGATGAAAAGCTGGCACAAAGGCCCAAAGCGGCAATGCGTTCTTGTTTCCTACGCAGGTTTTAACCTGATCAGGTTCAACGGGATCCGGCTTGCGCCAATCTCAGCCCCAAAGGGCACCCCGACAAGAATGAAGCGGCATCTAAACAAAGAACTCCAGGTTAAGCAAGTAGCATCCAAGAGGAATGCTTGACCGCAGCCAAGCAAGACCTTAGCCTTGCTGACCTGACGCCCCAGCTGTAAAGGATAGACAATGCGCCCCTTATACAGTCTGCTGCTTATCGGCTTGCTTACTTCCCAGGCACAGGCCGCAGCTGCCGGACACCCCATCAGCCTGACCGACGTGTACCGGCTGGCGGTTGCCAACAATGCCGAGCTGGCGGCTGCCCATGCCGCCTATCAGGCACGCAGCGAAAACGTGCCCCAGGCGCGTGCCGGTCTGCTGCCGCAACTGGGCGCGTCAGCCAGCAATACAACCAGCCGCACACGGGTGGACACCCGCGAATACGGCGCGCTGACCGCCAAACGCCACAGCTACAGTTATCAGGCCAGCCTGAGTCAGCCGCTGTTCCGGCTGGACCGCTGGTATCAGCTGAAAACCGCACAGGCCGACAGCGAACAGGCCGCGCTGGAGCTGTCAGCCACCGAGCAGGCGCTGATCCTGCACAGTGCCGAAGCCTATTTCGCCGTATTACGCAGCCAGGATAACCTGGCCGCCAGCCAGGCCGAAGAAAAAGCCTTTCAGCGCCAGTACGATCTGGCACGCGAGCGTTTTAATGTAGGCCTGTCAGACAAAACCGACATGCTGCAGGCGCAGGCCGCCCAGGATAACGCGCGCGCCAACCGCATACAGGCCAGCCAGCAGGTGCAGGACGCATTCGAGGCGCTGGTCACACTAACCAATCACCGTCTGGAAGCCCTGGAAGGCGTACGGCACAGTCTGCCGGTTGCCGCCCCGGTTCCCAATGAGGCTGCAGCCTGGGTAGACCGTGCCCTGGCCGACAACCTCCAATTGCGGGCCATGGATTTTGCCCTGCAGGCAGCACAGCAAAACCTGCGTACCCGCAAGGCCGGCCATCTGCCGACGCTGGATGCCGTAGCCCAGTACCAGAAAGGTGACAATGACAGCCTGGGCTTTGCCAATCGCGGCATGCCCGGCTATCCCGCCTACAACCGCCATGCCGAACAAACCGCGATCGGTCTGCAACTAAGCATTCCGCTGTACACCGGAGGTGCCACCTCGTCACAGATACGCCAGGGCGTTCACCAGTTGCACCATGCCGAGCACAGCCAGGAAAACCTGCGCCGCCAGACCGTCCAGGCTGCCCGCAGCCTGCATCGCGCTGTAAATACCGATGTCGAACAGGTACAGGCGCGCAAGCAGACCATCATCTCCAGCCACAGCGCGGTAGAGGCCACGCAAGCCGGCTATGAAGTAGGCACCCGTACTCTGGTAGACGTGCTGGATGCCCAGCGCCAGCTGTATGCAGCCGTACGCAACTACAACAATGCCCGCTACGACTACATTCTCAACAGCCTGCGTCTGCAGCAAACCGCCGGCAGTCTGAGTCCCGACAGCCTGCAGGCGCTGAGTGAATACCTGTACGCGGATTACCACCCTGAACGCGACTTCCTGCCGCCGGATCTGGAACAGGCCACGCGCAACAACCTGCGCAAACGCTAGTTCACAGGTTTTGCCCCCCTTCAAACGCAATCACCCGGCCAAAGCCGGGTGATGTGCCGCAACCCAAAGAGGGCTACTCCATGTCGGCGACCGCCTTTTCCATCACGTCCATCAGCTCGCGAATTTTGGCATGCTTGGTCTTCATGGAAGCCGGATTAACCACCAGCCTTGAAGTGATATGGGCTATCAGTTCCTGTGGCTCAAGGCCGTTGGCACGCAAGGTGTTGCCGGTATCCACGACGTCGATGATCTTGTCGGCCAGTCCCACCAGCGGCGCCAGCTCCATGGAGCCGTACAGCTTGATGATGTCCACCTGGCGACCCTGTTCAGCGTAATAACGCTTGGCCACGTTGACGAACTTGGTGGCTACCCGTAAACGGCCCGCCGGTTCCGGCGCACCCACGGCACCGGCCGTCATCAGCTTGCACCTGGCAATTTTCAGGTCCAGCGGCTCGTACAGGCTCTGGCTGCCGTACTCCATCAGTACGTCCTTGCCGGCCACGCCCAGATCGGCGGCACCCAGCTCCACATAGGTCGGCACGTCGGTAGCACGCACGATTAACAGGCGCACGTCGTCACGGGTAGTGGGAATAATCAGCTTGCGGCTTTTACCCGGATCTTCGGACGGTACGATACCGGCCTGGGCCAGCAGCGGCAGGGTGTCGTCAAGGATACGGCCCTTGGATAACGCGATAGTCAGCATGGTTTTCTAGCCCGGTACGCGGCGGATTTTGGCACCCAGAAGCTGCAGCTTCTCTTCGATGCATTCGTAACCGCGGTCAATGTGGTAAATACGGTCGATCAGGGTGTCGCCACGCGCCATCAGCGCAGCCAGTACCAGCGACGCCGAGGCGCGCAGGTCGGTGGCCATGACCGGAGCCGCTTTCAGTTCTTCGATACCGGTGACAATGGCGGTGTTGCCCTCGATCTGGATTTTTGCGCCCATGCGCTGCATTTCCTGCACGTGCATAAAGCGGTTTTCAAAGATGGTCTCGACAATGGTGCCCGTGCCTTCGGCCACCGCGTTCATGGCAATGAACTGGGCCTGCATGTCAGTGGGGAACGCCGGATAGGGTGCAGTTTTCAGGTTGACCGCCTTGGGACGACGACCGCCCATATCCAGGCTGATCCAGTCCTTGCCGCACTCCAGCGTAGCACCGGCTTCCTGCAGCTTGGCCAGTACCGCTTCCAGCACCGACGGATCAGTATCCTTAACCTTGATGCGGCCACCGGTCATGGCAGCAGCCACCAGATAGGTGCCGGTTTCAATACGGTCAGGCATTACGTGGTAGCGGGTTCCGCTCAGGCGTTCGACACCCTCAATGGTGATGGTATCGGTACCAGCACCGCTGATTTTGGCACCCATGGCGTTCAGACAGTTGGCCAGATCAACCACTTCCGGCTCGCGGGCAGCGTTTTCCAGCACGCTGGTGCCCTTGGCCAGCGCCGCAGCCATCAGGATATTTTCGGTGCCGGTCACGCTGACCACATCAAAGAAAAAGCGTCCGCCACGCAGGCCGCCTTCCGGCGCTCTGGCCTTGATATAGCCGTCTTCGACCAGAATCTCCGCACCCAGCGCTTCCAGACCGCGAATGTGCAGATCCACCGGACGCGAACCAATCGCGCAACCGCCGGGCAGCGCCACTTCGGCCTGGCCAAAACGGGCCACCAGTGGCCCCAGCACCAGAATCGAGGCACGCATGGTTTTCACCAGCTCGTAGGGCGCCACCTGGCTCTGGATGGTGGTCGGGTCGATTTCCACATTGAGTTTTTCATCAATGATGGGTTGCACACCCATGCGGCCAAACAGCTCCAGCATGGTGGTAATGTCGTGCAGGTGCGGCAGATTACATACGGTAACCGGCTCGCTGGCCAGCAGGGTGGCGGCCAGAATCGGCAGGGCCGAGTTCTTGGCACCGGAAATACGGATTTCACCGTCCAGGCGGTTGCCGCCGGTAATGATCAGTTTGTCCATCGGGACCTCTTGGTTATCAGCCGCGCTCGGCCTGCCATTGGGACTGGCTAAAAAATTTCATGGTGACAGCGTGAATGCTGCCATCGGCAATCAGCGGGTTCAGTACGGCATAGATAGCCTGCTGGCGTTTGACCGGGCCCAGTGCGGCCAGTTCGTCACTGATCACATTGAGCTGGAAACTGCAGCCCTCTCCCATCGCCTCAACGCGAGTTCCGGGAATGGCCTGCTCGATCATGGCCTGTACGTCTGTTGCCTGCATAGTTGGTTTACCTCGTCTGGGGTTCCGGCTGCAGCACGGCAGCCAGTTCGCATACATGAGCCATTTGCTGCATGTCTGCCGGCAAATGCTCCACGGAAAATGTTTTGCCGGCCTGGCCGGCGTCGCGCATGATGGCCAGCACCAGTGCCAGCCCCGCGCTGTTGGCGCGGGTTACGCCAGAGCAGTCAATCTGCAGGTGCGGGCCGACGGCCTGTCGCACCAGCTGCGCAGCCTGCGCGCGCAGTGCCGGCACGCGGGCATGATCCAGCACGCCAGCCAGCAAAAGACGCTGTTCGTGCAGCTCGATACTCACTTGGCCGCCCCGGGCTGGCGGACACGGGATACGCTGTCAACCCAGTCGTCGATGACTGCATCCAGGTTGTTGCGGTTGCGCTGCATGGATTCGGCAAACTGGTCACGGAACAGCTTGCCCAGGTTGATACCCTCGATAATCACGTTGCGCAACTTCCACTCATTGCCGATTTTCACCATGGTGTAGGACACCGGGTGCACAGCACCGCCCGAGCCGGCAACTTCCATGCGTACTTCAGCCCGCTCGGCACCTTCTGCAGTAACCGGTGGCAGTACGCGCACGCCACGGTTGTCATACTCCAGCAGGGCGTTGCCGTAAAACTGCATCAGCCCGCGCTTGAAGTTATCCTGAAAACGCTGCATTTGCTCTGGCGTCGCCCTGCGTGAATAACGAACGGTCATCACACTGCGCGATACACCTTCCACGTCCACATAACTGCCGATCAGGCCGTCCATAGCGTCGTAAAATGCCTGTGGCTGCTGGCGGTAAAGGTCACGGTTGGCATTGAGGTCGGCAAACAGGCGCTCAGTCACCTCCTCAACCGTTTCATGGGCGGTCTGCGCCTGCAGCACGCAGGAAAATACGACCAGCAGCCCCAGCAGCAGGCCACGCCACAGAGTAAGAGAGCTTTTTACTTTAATCATTGGTATTCACCGAGTTCATCAAGAATTTACCGATCAGCTCTTCCAGTACCAGCGAGGACTGGGTGTCATAAATTTCATCCTTGTCAGCCAGCACCTCGTCATCGCCGCCCACGCTCAGGCTGATGTATTTTTCACCCAGCAGGCCGGCGGTAACGATGGAAGCGGTGCTGTCTACCGGCAGATTGTTTACGCTGCGGTCAATCGCCAGCTCGACGCGGCCCATGAAGCTGTCATGGTCCAGGCTGATTTTTTGCACCTTGCCAACGGTGACACCGGCCATGGTGACCTTGCCACGGGTAGTCAGGCCAGCCACGTTGTCAAAATTGGCATACAGGGTATAGGTGTGCTCCTGCCCGCCCAGGGTCAGGCCGCTGACGCGCAGTGCCAGCAGCAAAAGTGCAGCAATGCCGGCCAGAATAAACAGGCCGACTGACAGTTCCAGTGCACGGGTTCGCATCAGAAATCTCCAAACATGAGTGCTGTCAAAATAAAATCCAGGCCCAGCACGGCCAGCGAGGAATAAACCACGGTACGGGTGGTGGCACGACTGATGCCTTCGGAGTTGGGGTTGCAGTCATAACCCTGGAACACGGCAATCCAGGTCACTACGAAAGCAAACACCACACTCTTGATCATGCCGTTGAGGACATCCTTGTGAAAGTCCACCGAGGCAATCATGTTGCCCCAGTAAGAGCCTTCGTAAACGCCCAGCCAGTCCACGGCCACCATGGCACCGCCCCAGATGCCAACTACGGTAAAGATGGCCGACAGCAGGGGCATGGAAATAAAGCCGGCCCACAAACGCGGGGCAATAATGTACTTGAGCGGGTCCACGCCGATCATTTCCAGACTGGACAGCTGCTCGGTGGATTTCATGTTGCCGATCTCGGCGGTCAGCGCCGAGCCGGCCCGGCCGGCAAACAGCAGCGCGGTCACCACCGGCCCCAGCTCGCGCAGCAGGGTGAGCGCCACCATCTGGCCCACCGCCTGTTCGGAACCGAAATCGACCAGGATGGTATAGCCCTGCAGGGCCAGCACCATGCCGATAAACAGGCCGGATACCACAATAATTGCCAGCGACAGCACACCAACAAAATACAGCTGGCGCACCAGCAGATGCCAGCCGGTACCGGCACCTCGCCGGCCAAACAGCACATGCAGCAGGGTTACCCCCGAGCGGCCCATGGCCTCGATAACGTCAATGCCGGAGCGGCCCAACAGTTGAATGCGCTCCAGAACGGAATGTTTAGCCACGCCGGCCTCCCAGCAGATCGTCACGGTAATCCGCCGCCTTGAAGTGGAAGGGGACCGGGCCATCCGGGCTACCCTGCATGAATTGCAAAATACGCGGATCCTGCGAGTTCATCAGCTCCTCGGGCGACCCCTGCCCCAGCACCTGCCGGTCGCCCACCACATACAGGTAGTCGGCAATGCTGGCTGTCTCGGCCAGGTCATGGGATACCACGATGCTGGTAATGCCCAGCGCGTCGTTAAGCAGGCGAATCAGGCGCACCAGAACACCCTTGGCGATCGGGTCCTGACCGACAAAGGGCTCGTCATACAGCAGGATCTCCGGATCCAGCGCAATGGCACGGGCCAGCGCCACGCGGCGCTTCATGCCACCAGACAGCTCGTCCGGCATCAGGTTAATAGCCCCGCGCAAGCCTACCGCCTGCAGCTTCATCAGTACGATATCGCGAATCAGTTCGTCACTGAGCCCGGTGTGCACACGCAGTGGAAAAGCGACGTTTTCGAATACGTTCATATCCGTAAACAGCGCACCGCTCTGAAACAGCACGCCAAACTGTTTGCGCGCCTCGAACAGCCGGCCCCGCGACAGGGCAGCCAGATCCTGGCCATTGACCAGCACCCCGCCGCTATACGGCCTGAGCTGGGCAGCAATCAGGCGCAGCAGGGTAGTCTTGCCACAACCGGACGGCCCCATGATGCCTGTCACCTTGCCACGCGGAATGCACAGATCGATAGAGTCAAAAATGACACGCTCGCCACGCTTGAAAGTCACGCCTTTCAGCTCGACAGCGTGCCCTGGATCAGTGACCATAGATGAATGGACGCTCCTGAAAACGGCCGGAACGCTCCGGCACACAAAGTAGCGAATGATACCACCCTTGCCCGACCCAGCTAAAGTGGGACAGCAAAATAGCCATAATCAGCCCGCGCGGCTACAAGCGCGGTCCGGTTTTGGCATATAATCCCCTTTTACCCGTTACCGGTGTTTCTCAACCATGACCGATGTACCCGCCAGCCGCCTGACTGATTCTGCCCTGCGCACCATCCAGCTGGAACAGGCCGCCATTGCCGACCTGGCCGGCCGTATTGATGACAGTTTCGTGCAGGCCTGCCAGTTGATTCTCGACTGCCCCGGACGTGTGGTGGTAGTGGGCATGGGTAAATCCGGCCACATTGGCCGCAAAATTGCCGCCACCCTGGCCAGCACCGGCACCCCATCATTTTTTGTGCATCCGGCTGAAGCCAGCCATGGCGACATGGGCATGATTACCGCCAGCGACGTGGTGCTGGCGCTGTCCAACTCGGGCACCACCAGCGAAATTGTCACCCTGCTGCCGCTGATCAAGCGCCTCGATATTCCGCTGATCAGCATGACCGGCAACCCGCAGTCGGTGCTGGCCCAGTCGGCCACCGTCAGTCTGGATGCCGGCGTGGAAAAAGAAGCCTGCCCGCTCAATCTGGCGCCCACCTCGTCCACCACCGTCACGCTGGTGCTCGGCGATGCACTGGCCCTGGCGCTGCTGGAAGCACGCGGTTTTACCCCCGAGGACTTTGCCTTTTCCCACCCTGGTGGCGCTTTGGGTCGCCGCCTGCTGCTCAAGGTTGAGCATGTGATGCACAGCGGTGACGAGCTGCCTGCCGTCAGCCGTGGCGTACCGCTGCGCGAAGCGCTGCTGGAAATGACTCGCAAAAGCCTGGGCATGACCCTGATTCTCGACACCGACGGTACCCTGGCCGGCATTTTCACCGACGGCGACCTGCGCCGGGCGCTGGACCGGGGGCTGGACACCCGCAGCGCCACCATAGACGAGGTAATGACCGTGGGCGGCAAAACCGCCCGTCCGGACATGCTCGCCGCCGAAGCGCTGAAAATCATGCAGGACTTCAAAATCAACTCGCTTCCGGTGGTGGACGCTGACAACCAGGCCATTGGCGCCCTCAACATGCACGACCTGCTGCGTGCCGGAGTCATGTAATGCTGGACATCAACAATATCGAACTGCTGGAACGGGCCCGCAAGGTACGTCTGGCGGTGTTTGACGTGGACGGTGTACTCACCGACGGTGGCCTCAATTTCCTGCCCGACGGCACCGAATTCAAACGCTTCAGTACCCTGGACGGTCAGGGCATCAAGATGCTGCAAAACGCCGGCATCGAAGTCGCCATCATCACCGGCCGCAGCTCGCAGGTGGTGATCAACCGCGCTACCAATCTGGGCATCAAACACCTGATCCAGGGCCGTGAAGACAAGCGCATTGCCCTGCAAGAAATTCTCGCCCGGCTCGACCTGCAACTGGAAGACGCCGCCTATCTCGGTGACGACCTGCCCGACCTGCCGGCCATCCGCAGCGTCAGCCTGGGTGTGGCGGTAGCCAACGCCAACAGCTTTGTCCGCCAGCATGCCGATGCAGTCACCAGCCTGCGCGGTGGCGAGGGCGCAGCGCGAGAATTCTGCGAGTTTATCCTGCAGGCCCAGGGCCGGCTCGATGCCGCTCGCCAGGCCTATCTGTAGGACTCACCGTCATGGCCCGCCCACAACGCAACCGCAAACATATCGCCCGCAACTGGCTGATCCTGCTGCCGGCTGCTGCACTGGCCGCCGCCCTTGGTTACTGGAACCTGGGCAGCGATGCACCCGACAAATCACGGGACAGCAACCGCAACGGTCATACCATCGATTTTTACATGACCAACAGCCACACCACCCAGTTCAATCAAGAGGGCCAGCTGCATTATGAATTTACGGCTGCCCGTGTCGATCACATCCAGCAAACCGACACCAGCCTGATGACCCTGCCCGACCTGCTGCTGCACCGCGGTACCGAATACCCCTGGCACATCACCAGCCAGCGCGGTGAAGCCGGCCCCGACGGAAAGGTCATCGAACTGTTCGACCAGGTCAGGGTACAGCGTACCGATGCCCGGGGCCGGCCGTTCCTGCTTGCCACCGAACACCTTACCTACCTGCCCGATACCGACCACGCCCATACCGGCCTGCCCGTGCAAATTGACAGCGCCCAGGGCGTCACCACTGCACGCGGCATGGATGCCTATCTGAAAAAAGGCACCGTCAGCCTGCTTTCCACCGTCAGAGGACGTTATGAAAACCACTAATCTTTCCGCCCTGCTGCTCGCCGGCTGCTGCACCCTGCTGCCTGCCCTGGCCCTGGCCCTGCCTTCAGACAGCGACCAGCCAATCCATATCCAGGCCGATACCGCCGATCTGGACGACAAAAAAGGCACGGCCATTTATCGCGGCAATGTCATCATTACCCAGGGCACCCTGAAAATAACCGGCCACACCGTCACCCTTGTGCAGGGTAAAAGCGGCGATGTCGAGTACTTCAAGTCGGTTGGCAACCAGGCCTACTACGAGCAAGTCCCCAACGAAGGTGACGAACTGCTCAAAGCCTGGGGCAATACCATCGAGTACTTCATGCCCAAGGACACCATCGTCATCACCGACCAGGCCAAGGTCAGCCAGGGCGGCAACACCAGCCGTGGCGAAAAAATCACCTACAACGTCAAGCAGGAACTGGTTAACGTCGGCCGCGCCAAACCCGGTAGCGTCAGCCAGCCCGAGCCACGGGTACACATGGTCATCCAGCCCAAGAAAAAGAGCGGAAACAGCGAACAATGAGTATCCTCTGCGCGGAAAACCTGGCCAAGTCCTACAAGGGCCGCCAGGTGGTCAAGGACGTCAGCCTCAGGATTGACAGCGGTCAAGTAGTCGGCCTGCTTGGCCCCAACGGTGCCGGCAAGACCACCTGTTTTTACATGATTGTCGGCCTGGTCCGTGCCGACCAGGGCCGCATACGCATTGATGACCAGGATGTCAGCCATGTCGCCATGCACGGCCGCGCCGCTGCCGGTCTCGGCTACCTGCCACAGGAAGCCTCCATCTTCCGCAAGCTTAGCGTGCGCGACAACATCATGGCCATCCTGGAACTGCGCAAGGATCTCAACAAGGCCCAGCGTAAAGAGCAGCTGGACAGCCTGCTGCAGGAATTCCACATCACCCATATCCGCGACAGCCTGGGCATGAGCCTGTCCGGCGGTGAACGCCGCCGCGTGGAAATTGCCCGCGCGCTGGCCACCAGCCCCAAGTTTATCCTGCTGGATGAACCCTTTGCCGGCGTTGACCCCATTTCGGTCGGCGACATCAAGCAGATCATCGAGCATCTGCGCGACAAGGGGATCGGCGTGCTGATCACCGACCACAACGTGCGCGAAACCCTGGACATCTGCGAAACCGCCTACATCGTCAACGAAGGCACCATTATCGCCTCGGGTACGCCACAGGAAGTCATGGACAACCGCACTGTACGCAAAGTCTACCTGGGACAGGATTTCCGCCTTTAACACGGCCAGCTGCCCTGTATTCAAGGGCGGCAGGGCCCTCCTGCTCCGGACTTCACCCCCGTCCGGCCGGGCGTGCCGGCAGGATCAAACTTGTCAAGACTGTTCAAACCGGCTAATTTCAGGCATATATTTTGCTTAAGCGACGCCGCGCCCGCAGCGTCCACTCATTAATGGAACCTGTCTGTACGCCATGAAAGCCTCTCTTGTTCTTAAAATGGGCCAGCAGCTGACAATGACCCCCCAGCTGCAACAGGCCATTCGCCTGCTTCAGATGTCTACCCTTGATCTGCAGGACGAAATCCGCGAGGCACTTGAAGCCAACCCCATGCTGGAGCGTCAGGACGATGCGGACGCCGACGGCCATTCCAGCGAAGCCGATCCGCTGGCAGAAGCCACTGAACAACCCGCAGGCACAGGCCAGCAGCTTGAAGCTCACGACCCCCTGCCCCGCGAGCACAACGAAAGCAGCGAAAACACCGGCGAACTCGAACACATTCCCGATGAACTGGCCGTGGACACCTCCTGGGAAGACATTTACCAGACCAGTGCCAGCAACCTGCCGGTAGCCGATGACGA
>CAZVDA010000039.1:0-12614 GCA_964625365.1 uncultured Thiopseudomonas sp.
ATCCATGGTGTCCAGGCTGGTGGGTTCTTCGAGTGCGTGGAATGTCTTGCCGTTGACGATAAACCGGCCCTTGCACAGGGTTGGGTAGCCGGCGGATTCGCCTTCTGCATAGCGGTCAATCAGTACGTTGTTGAGGCGTGAACTGAGTTTGCCGTTCTCGTTGCTCCAGCGTACCGCTTTGGCCGGCGAGCAGACGCCGCACAGGTTGGGCGATTCGCCGGTCATGTAGGACGACAGGTGACAGCGGCCTTCGGCCATGATGCACAGGCTGCCAAAGGCAAATACTTCAATAGGTACCGTGGTGCTTTCAGCCACTTGCCGTACCTGTGCCAGACTGAGTACCCGTGGCAGCACGGCGCGCTTGATGTTGTAGCGCTGCTGGTAAAAAGACAGCGCCGGGCCGTTGGTGGCCGACCCCTGTACCGACAGGTGCAGGTTGAGGGCGGGGTGTTGTTCTGTGGCGTAGGCCAGTACGGCGGGATCGGCGGCAATCAGGGCGTCAACGCCCAGGCTGGCGGCATGATCGACCGCCCGCTGCCAGCGCTCCCAGCCGTCGGCACGGGCATAGGTGTTGACGGCGATATAGATTTTTTTGCCGTGCTGGTGCACCAGCTCGACGCCTTCGCGTAGTTGCTTGTCAGTGAGGTTGAGGCCGGCAAAGTGGCGGGCGTTGGTGTCGTCCTTGAATCCGACATAAACCGCATCGGCACCCTGGCGCACGGCGGCTTTGAGGGCTGGCAGACTGCCAGCGGGACAAACCAGTTGCATGGGGACTCCTGTAAACCAGTGGTTCAGTGAGGAGGCCGATAGTCAAGACAGGCGCACGGGCCTCCGGGGTGCAGGCCGTGTTTGGACTGGGGCAAGCAACAAAGGGCCGCTGCTTGCCTTGCCATTGGCTCATGGCTGCAGCGGCTCAATCTAGGCGCTTTGCGGGGGAATGGCCTTGACAGAAGTCAAAGCGTGACAAGGGGCAGAAAACTGCCCCACGGTAACTCAGGCCTGCAGCATTTTGGTGGCTGCTTCCATGGATGCAGTGAGGTCTTCGTCGGCTTCCAGCGACTGCTCGCTCACTTCAAGGCCCAGTTTGCGGAAGGCATCCACGCGGGTCCAGTCGATCTGGCCCAGCGGGTGCTCGTTGCCGGCATAAAGCTGCAGCAGTGCAACCTGCACGATATCAACATAGTCAACCGTGTCGGTGTGGCGCTCAAAATCGAGGTATTCCATAGGCACGTTGATCAGGCCGGGCGGGAATCCCAGGCCTGAAGGATACGCTGGCCGAGCACCGGGTGCAGGCGTTCGATAACCTGTTCCAGGGTAAAAGAATCGTTGAGCAGCTGGCCGTGTTCTTCGGCGTATCTGAGGATGGGCAAAATACCGATCTGGTGTACCAGCCCGGCCAGGGCCGCCTGGTCGGGCTTGAGGCGGGTAAAGTGGCGGCAGAGTACATGGCTGATACCGGCCACCTCGGTGCTGGTGGCCCAGACGTCGCGCAGGCGGCGGTCGATTACGTCCGAGGTGGCCTGGAACATCTGTTCCATGGCCAGCCCCATGGCCAGGTTGGCGGTATAGCTCATGCCCAGCCGGTTGACTGCCATGTTGAGGTCGCTGATTTCGCTACTGCTGCGCAGCAGCGGGCTGTTGACAACTTTGATGATACGCGCGGTCAGTGCCGCGTCGTTACTGATAACCTTGCTCAGCTCATTGAGGCCGACGTCCGGGTCTTCGGCTGCTTCCCTTACTTGCAGCGCAACTTCTGGCAGGGTTGGCAGGATGAGCTCGTCATTGTCGATGGCGGTCAGCAACTCGGACTGTACGGTTTCAATCAATGCACTCATGGCAACTCCAGTGGGATAAGTGGGTTGTCAACGCTGGATTTCGCGTTCGACATCAATTTCGTAGGGCAGGTTGGCCGTTATCAGGGGCGGCCGGCCGGCCATGTCCAGTACTAGCGGGTGTTCGCTGGCAATATCGGTCTGCACCACGGCCAGCAGCTCGATGCCGTCCGGGCTGCGTGCTGCATTGACCACTTCGCCAGCCTTGCTGCCGTCATCTGCCTGCAGCAGGGCGGTGCCGGTGGCGGGGATTTCGTAGTCACCCTGTGCAATAAAACGCAGCATGTGGCGCTTTTGTTTGCCCAGATACTGCATACGGGCAACGATTTCCTGACCTGTGTAGCAGCCCTTTTTAAAGCTGACCCCGTCGAGTGCCGGCAAGTTTAGCATTTGTGGAATAAAACTTTCGTATGAATTCGCGGTGACATGACCCAGGCCGCAACGAATCATCGCCAGTTGCCAGTCATTGGCCGGTTTTTCCTCTATACGGGCCGCCAGGTTGCGCAGAGTGCAGCCGCCGTCGGCGGCGGGAATCCATAGCTCGGCCAGCGCATCGCCGATGCGGATGGCCAGCAGGCCGTTGTGCTGGACCAGGCTGCCACTGTCTGCCGGCAGCTCGATGCCCAGCTCCTGCAGGACAGCTTCAGCGTTGATCAGGCCCAGTTGCAGCCAGTCGGCGCTTTCGTCCTTCAGTACCGACTTGGAAAATACCGCAAACTTTTTCAGGTCGCCGAGCTGGCGCTCCACCAGCTCGCGCGCCATCGACAGCAGAAAACCATCGCCCTGCATGGCCAGCCGGAAGCTGGACTGCATGCGCCCCTTGGGTGTGCAGCGTGCGCCGAGGGTGCTGCGGTCATGGCTGACATAGTTGAGGTTGCAGGTCAGCTGGCCCTGCAGGAATTTGGCGGCATCCACGCCCCGCACCGAAAGCATGCCCTGGTGGTCAAGCACGGTAAACGCTGGCATCTGGCTCATGGGGTTGTCTCGCTAATCTGTAAACGGGTCAACATGATAGAGCTTTAGCGCCGGCTTGTCAGTGGATGCTTAATGCCTGCGTCTGGCTTATACTTGCCGCCGGTTAACCGGAGACTTCCCAATGACGACAGAAACTGAACTCAACCGTTTGTTCTGGCACAGCCGCCGCGGCATGCTGGAGCTGGACGAACTGCTGGTCCCCTTTGTGCGCGAGGCCTATACCGCACTGGCGGATGACGACAAGGCCCGCTACGAAAAACTGCTGACCTGCGAAGACCAGGACATGTTTGCCTGGTTTATGCGCCGCGACCAGCCACAGGATGAAGATCTGCAGATCATCATTGAAAAAGTGCTGGAGCACAGCCGCGCCCGCCGCTTTTAAGCAGGGGCCATGCCATGCAGGCCTGTTTCTGGCAGCCGTCGCGTATCCTGTATCTGCTGCATATGGGGCTGGCGGCGCTTGCCTTGCCGGCACTGGCCGCCAGCAGCCTGCCCGAGTGGGCGTGCTGGACGGCTGCCGGCTGGGTGGCGGTATGGATGCTTTGGCGCAGCCTGCACCAGCGCCGCTGTGCACAGGCAGGCTATCGCCGTGGTTTAAAGTATGACCGCCAGCAGGGCTGGCAGCTGTGGCAGGCGAATACAGGCTGGCAGCCGGTCTGTATTCTGCCCGGCACGCTGGTGCGTTTGCATTTAGTGGTATTGCGTTATCGCCTTGCGGGTAGCCGTCAAACGCAGAGTCTGGCCGTGCCGACGGATGTGCTGTCTGCCGACAGCCACCGCCGCTTGCGGGTAGCCTTGCGGCTTATACCGCTGCAGGATCGGGCTGCAACACCGTCTCGCGGGCCTGATCGTCCGGCAGGCGCTGCGGGTAGTCCAGCGTAAAGTGTAGCCCCCGGCTTTCCTTGCGCTGCATGGCGCAGCGGATCATCAATTCGGCCACCTGGGCCAGATTGCGCAGCTCCAGCAGGTCGGGGCTGATCGTGTAATTGCTGTAGAACTCGTCAATTTCCTTGTGCAACAGCACCACCCGGTGCAGCGCACGCTGCAGGCGTTTATCGGTGCGCACAATGCCGACATAATTCCACATAAAGCGACGCAGCTCGTCCCAGTTGTGGGAAATCACCACGTCTTCGTCCGAATCACGCACCTGACTGGCATCCCAGACTGGCGGGTGTGCAGGCATGCTGACCGTATCGAGCTGGCTTTCGATATGCTCGACGGCCGACTGGGCATACACAAAACACTCCAGCAGCGAGTTGCTGGCCATGCGGTTGGCACCGTGCAGGCCGGTATAGCTGGTTTCGCCAATGGCATACAGGCCGTCCAGATCGGTGCGTCCGTTCTGGTCAACCATTACGCCGCCACAGGTGTAGTGGGCGGCGGGCACCACCGGAATGCGCTCGCGGGCAATGTCCAGGCCAAATTTCAGGCAGCGGCGGTATACGGTAGGGAAGTGTTCACGAATAAAGGCGGCAGGCTTGTGGCTGATGTCCAGATAGACATGATCCAGGCCCAGCCGCTTCATTTCGTGATCGATGGCACGGGCGACGATGTCGCGCGGGGCCAGCTCCATGCGTGCGTCGTAGCGTTCCATGAAACGCTCGCCGTTGGGCAATGTGAGAATGGCGCCTTCGCCGCGCAGGGCTTCGGTAATCAGGAAGCTTTTTGCCTGCGGATGATACAGGCAGGTGGGGTGAAACTGGTTGAACTCCAGATTGGCGACCCGGCAGCCAGCGCGCCAGGCCATGGCGATGCCGTCGCCGCAGGCCCCGTCGGGATTGCTGGTATACAGGTACACCTTGGCTGCACCGCCGGTAGCCAGGATGACAAAGCGTGCGGCATGGGTTTCCACCTCGCCGGTTTCGGTATTCAGGACGTAGGCGCCGGTACAGCGGTTGCCGGGCTGGCCGGTGCGTGGCTGTACGATCAGGTCTACGGCGATCTGGTGTTCAAGCAGATGGATGTTGTCGCGTGTCCGTGCGTGGCGCAGCAGGGTGTCGAAAATGGCCGCGCCGGTGGCATCGGCGGCATGGATGATGCGCCGGTGACTGTGGCCGCCTTCGCGTGTCAGGTGGTAGGCGTAGTGCTGTTCCAGTTCCTGCTCGGGTGTGTTGCGGGTAAAGGGTACGCCCAGTTCCAGCAGCCAGTTGATGGCTTCGCGGCTGTTGGCCACGGTAAAGTGCACGGCGTCTTCGCGACACAGGCCACCGCCGGCGTCAAGGGTGTCGCTGACGTGGGCTTCAATGCTGTCGGTTTCGTCGAGAACCGCTGCGACCCCGCCCTGAGCATAGTAGGTGGAGCCGTTGTTGAGACGACCCTTGCTGAGCACGGCAATGTTCAGGTGGGCGGGCAGCTTGAGGGCAGCGCTAAGGCCGGCAGCACCGCTGCCGACGATAAGTACATCGTGCCTGTAGGGTTGACTCATGGTGGGGCGTCCGTCATCAAATGGCGGGCGCTAGTATAACGCTGCAAACAGGATAAAATGCACCCTGTGGAACTTTTTCTGCCGGGGCGGCTCAATACACAGATTCCGTCACCACCTTCAATACAGAAACATAGCCAGGTGCCGGACACTCCCGGTAAACAGACAGCCAGCGGGAGCGCAGGGGACGTTTGATGAATAATGAGAAACAGGGCAACTGCGGCCAGACAGGGTATGCCCGATGACTGCCGATGACGACAAGTTGCTGGTGGCGCGGGTCCAGAAAGGCGACAAGCGTGCGTTTGATTTGCTGGTGCTGAAATACCAGAGCCGCATTATGGCGCTGGTCATGCGTTTTGTGCAGGATGCCCACGAAGCCCAGGATGTGACCCAGGAGTCTTTTATCAAGGCGTATCGTGCGCTGGGCAATTTTCGTGGCGAAAGTGCGTTTTATACCTGGCTGTACCGCATTGCCATCAATACGGCCAAGAATTATCTGGTATCGCGCAACCGTCGACCGCCCAGCGCGGACGTGGATGCCGGCGATGCCGAGTTTTATGACGGTGACCATGCACTGAAAAGCATGGAAACCCCCGAACGCTTGCTGTTGCGCGACGAGATTCAAAAAACCGTCGAGGACAGCATTGCCAGACTGCCCAATGACCTGCGTGTGGCGCTGACCCTGCGCGAGTACGACGGACTGAGTTACGAGGACATTGCCGAGGTGATGCAGTGTCCGGTGGGGACGGTGCGTTCGCGCATTTTCCGTGCCCGTGAAGCGGTTGACAAAGCTTTGCAACCCCTGCTGCAAGACAGCTGAGTTTTTAGCCTGAGGAATTGTTACATGAGTGAACATAGCCTTGAACAAGCCTTGTCCGCACTGATGGACGGTGAAGCCAGCGAGCTGGAGTTGCAACGCATACTCAAGCATCTCGATGATCCGGCTGTACGCCAGCGCTGGCAACACCTGAACCATGTGCGTTCGGCCATGCACCGCGAGCCGCTGATGCAGGTTGATGTGTCGCAGGCCGTGCGCGCGGCGCTGGCCGAAGACAGCCGGGCAGATACCACGCCTGCAGCCTCTTCAACAGCTGTAGCCTCTACCCGCAAGGGCTGGCAGTCGGTGGCAATTGCCGCCTCGGTGATGCTGGCGGTACTGGGCGGGGTACGCCTGTACAACCAGGACAGCCTGCCACAGGCCACTGCGCTGGCGCAGGCACCGGTACAGGTACAGGCCCAGCCGGCCACTGCAGTGGCAACCGCTGCAGCCATGCCTTATATGGGTGAGCGTCCGGTGGTTCTGGCCAGTTATGGCGGTCTGGATGCCCGCGAGGAGCAGGCAGAAAGCCAGCGCGCCGGCCGTTGGCAGCGTGAAGAGCTACCGCTTTACCTTAAACAGCATGCCCGGCAGTCAGGTGCCGCCGGTAGCGTGCTGCCCTATGCCCGTACCGCCAGCATGGAAGGGCGCTAGTCCCGTGTGGTGTCGTCTGGCATGGCTGCTGGTGCTGGCAGTGCTCTGGGCGGGCGGGCGCATGGCCAGTGCCCAGCCGCTCTTGCAGCCATCGCTCGAACAGCAGTTGCTGCACTGGCAGCAATTGCAGTCTGCAACCAGTTATCACGGCAGTTTTGTCTACGAACGTACCGGCGTGTTTTCTACCCACGAAGTGTGGCGCAAGGCGCTGGGTAATTCCCGTCACCGCGAACGTTTCTTGCGCCTGAATGGCAGCCGTCTTGAGGCCGTACGCGAAAATGGCCAGCTGGTATGCATGGCCCGCTCCGGCGACGATCCGGTACCGGCAGCATGGCAGGAAAGCGTTTCTCAACTGCAGCGGCTGGAGCTCAAGCACCTGGCTGGCGGCTATGAAGGCAAGTATCTGGGGCCGGGCCGGGTGGCGGGCCGCGAAGCCATGGCCGTGCTGTTTGCCCCGCGTGATGCGCACCGTTATCCGCTGGAAATCCACTTTGACCGCGATACCGGCGTAGTGCTCAAGTCGATGCTGCTCAACGAGCAGGGTGAGCTGCTGGAGCGTTTCCAGTTTGTTACCTTTACGACCGGCCCTTTGGATGATCGCCAGCTGCAGGTAAACGACTGCCAGCCGCTGGCTGTACTGGAAAGCGGCGCGGTCGATGGCCCTGGCTGGCAGGCGGGCTGGATTCCGCCCGGTTTTGCTCCGTCGGCCACCGGCCCGTTGCGCAGTGATGGCGTTAGCAGCCAGCTGTTTTTTGACGGGCTGGCTCATTTCAGCGTGTTTGTTTCCCGGCAGGATGGCGAAGTCAATGCCATGGAGCACCGCCAGCTGGGACCCACCGTGGTGATCTCGCGGCCGCTGGAAGACCGTGGCCAGGAATACCGGGTTACCGTACTGGGCGAAATACCGGTGGCGACCGCCCAGCGGATAGCCCTGTCCATTAGCCTTGATCCCGGAATTCAGCCGCATGATTGAAGAGCGTGGACAGGTCATGGCGGTTGACGGTGACCGCGTGCGGGTTGCCGTCGAACGACAAAGCGCCTGCGGCAGCTGCAAGGCCCGTGCAGCCTGTGGGCAGGGAATGATTCAGGCACTGCGCAGTGGCCGCTGCCATGAGGTTGAGGCACGCTGCAGCCTGCCGGTGCGGGTCGGTGACCAGGTTGTGCTGGGCGTGGCTGAAGAACTGGCAGTGCGCAGCGCCCTGCTGGTGTACCTGCTGCCACTGCTGGCCCTGCTGGGAGGTGCGTTGCTGGCAGATGCCCCGGGCCTGGCCGAGGGCTGGAGCATATTGTCCGCGCTGGGCGGATTTGCGCTGGCGGTTGGCGGCCTCTATCTATACAACCGCCGGCTGGCTGCGAAGGGTGAAACGCTGGCTGTGGTGCTGCGTGTAGAGCCCCTGTCCGGCAGCACCGCCATTCGCTGGCAGCCATGACGGGCGGGAACTTGCGTTTGCCGCCTGTGTCCTAGATTCGTGATTTTTAATCAGGCGGCCCGCCATTTCGCTGGCAGGCCGGAAATATGTCAAACCTAGAATGGAGCCAAGACCTATGCGTGCAGTAAAAGCCATGTTTGCCGGACTATGCGCCGTTTTCTTTGTCGCGCTAACGCCCGCTGCCCACGCGCAGTTACCCGATTTTACCGTGCTGGTGGAGGAGTCTTCGCCAGCGGTGGTCAACATCAGCACCCGCCAGAAGCCCAGGGCGATCCGCTCGGGGCGCGAGCAGATGATGCTGCCCGAACTGGACGGATTGCCGCCCATCTTTCGTGACTTTTTCGAGCACGCCATTCCCATGCCGCGCTCGCCCAACGGCCAGCGCCAGCGTCCGGAAGCCCAGTCACTGGGTTCGGGCTTCATCATTTCGGCCGATGGCTACATCCTGACCAACAACCATGTGGTGGCCGATGCCGATGAAATCATCGTGCGCCTGTCGGACCGCAGCGAACTGGTGGCCGAGCTGGTCGGTACCGATCCGCGCACCGACGTTGCGCTGCTCAAGGTGGAGGGTAAAGGCCTGCCGGTGGTGCGTACCGGCAAGTCGCGCGATCTCAAGGTCGGTGAGTGGGTGTTGGCCATTGGCTCGCCGTTCGGCTTTGACCATTCAGTAACTGCCGGCATCGTCTCCGCCAAGGGCCGCAACCTGCCCAACGACAACTATGTGCCCTTTATCCAGACCGACGTGGCTATCAACCCCGGCAACTCCGGCGGCCCGCTGTTCAACCTCAAAGGTGAAGTCGTGGGTATCAACTCACAGATTTTCACCCGCTCCGGCGGCTTTATGGGTCTGTCATTTGCCATCCCGATGGAAGTGGCCATGGACGTTGCTGACCAGCTCAAGCAGAGCGGTCGTGTCGAGCGTGGTTGGCTGGGTGTGGTGATCCAGGAGGTCAACAAGGATCTGGCCGAGTCGTTTGGTCTGGACAAGCCTGCCGGTGCGCTGGTGGTACAGATTATGGAAGACAGCCCCGCCGGCAAGGGCGGCATCAAGCTGGGTGATGTCATTCTGGCCATGAACGACAAGCCGGTGGTGATGTCGGCCGACCTGCCGCATTTGGTCGGCGCGCTCAAGCCTGGTGCCACCGCCCGTCTGGACGTCATGCGCGAGGGCAAGCGCCAGACGCTCAAGGTCAAGGTAGGCTCGGCACCTGGTGATGACGACGAGGAGTCCGACCGTGCTACGCCAGCACAGGGCAACCGCAGTGAAAACCCGCTGGGCATTAGCGTTACCGAGCTAACCGCCGAACAGAAGAAAATGATTGACCTGGAAACCGGCGTGCTGATTCAGGATGTCTACGAAGGACCGGCAGCCATGATCGGCCTGCGTCCGGGTGATGTCATTACCCACCTGAACAACCAGCAGATTGACTCGGTAAAGTCATTCAACAACATTGTGCGCAAGCTGCCACGCGAGCGCTCGCTGTCAATGCGGGTGTTGCGCCAGGGACGTGCCAGCTTCATTACCTTCAAGCTGGGCCGTTAACGGCAATACAAACAGCACAATTCAGGACCGGGGCACGCCCCGGTTCTTTTTTTGCAGCAAGCAGCTGGTGTCAGGCGGACAAGAGGGTGGATGACGTGGCGGCCCGACATCAGGTAAACTTGCGCACTATTTTTCCGGCCTGCAGCCGCGATTCCCTTATGTAGAGTGAAGTTCTGTGAGTGATCTGAGTCATATCCGTAATTTTTCCATCATTGCCCATATCGACCATGGCAAATCCACCCTGGCCGATCGCCTGATCCAGATTTGCGGCGGCCTGAGCGAGCGCGAAATGGAATCGCGGGTGCTGGACTCCATGGATCTTGAACGCGAACGCGGCATCACCATCAAGGCCCACAGCGTTACGCTCAACTACAAGGCCGGTGACGGTAAAACCTATCAGCTCAACTTTATCGACACCCCCGGTCACGTCGACTTTACCTATGAAGTCAGCCGTTCACTGGCGGCCTGTGAAGGCGCTCTGCTGGTGGTAGATGCGGGGCAGGGTGTTGAGGCCCAGTCGGTGGCCAACTGCTATACCGCCATTGAGCAGGGGCTGGAAGTGATGCCGGTGCTCAACAAGATCGACCTGCCGCAGGCCGAACCGGAGCGGGTGCAGGAAGAAATTGAAAACGTGATCGGCATTGATGCTACCGATGCGGTGCAGTGCAGCGCCAAGACCGGGCTGGGCGTGCAGGACGTGATCGAGCGCCTGATTGCCCAGATTCCGCCGCCCGAGGGCGAGATTGATGCGCCTTTGCAGGCGCTGATTATCGACTCATGGTTCGACAACTACCTGGGCGTGGTGTCGCTGGTGCGGGTCAAGCACGGCAAGGTCAAAAAGGGCGACAAGATTCTGGTCAAGTCCACCGGCAGGGTTCATCTGGTGGACAGCGTAGGCGTGTTCAACCCCAAGCACACCCAGACCGACGGCCTGAAAGCCGGCGAAGTAGGTTTCGTGATTGCCGGCATCAAGGATATTCAGGGCGCGCCGGTGGGCGATACGCTGACCCTGTCCAATACGCCGGATGTGGACATGCTGCCCGGCTTTCAGCGCATCAAGCCGCAGGTGTATGCCGGTCTGTTCCCGGTTAGCTCCGATGATTTTGAGGATTTCCGCGACGCGCTGGAAAAACTCACCCTCAACGATGCCGCCTTACAGTACGAGCCGGAAAGCTCCGAGGCGCTGGGCTTTGGCTTCCGCATCGGTTTCCTGGGCATGCTGCATATGGAGATCATTCAGGAGCGTCTGGAGCGCGAGTACAATCTCGACCTGATTACCACGGCTCCTACGGTTGTATTTGAAACCGAGCTGAAAAATGGCGACGTGATCTACGTGGATAACCCTTCACGCATGCCTGATCCTTCCGTGATCCAGGAAATGCGCGAGCCGATTGTCAAGGCCACCATCCTGGTGCCGCAGGAGCACCTGGGCAACGTGATTACCCTGTGTATTGAAAAACGTGGCGTGCAGGTGGACATGAATTTCCTTGGCAGCCAGGTGCAGGTAATTTACGAGCTGCCGATGAACGAAGTGGTGCTCGACTTTTTTGACCGCCTCAAGTCGGTCAGCCGTGGTTATGCCTCACTGGAGTACAGTTTTGACCGCTTCCAGGCTGCCAGCCTGACCCGTCTGGACATCCTGATCAACGGCGACAAGGTGGATGCACTGGCGCTGATCGTGCACCGTGACCAGGCCGCCACCAAGGGCCGCGTGCTGACCGAAAAAATGAAAGAGCTGATTCCACGCCAGATGTACGATGTAGCCATTCAGGCAGCGATTGGCGGGCAGATTGTGGCGCGCACCAACGTCAAGGCATTGCGTAAAAACGTACTGGCCAAGTGTTACGGCGGCGACGTTAGTCGTAAGAAGAAACTGCTGGAAAAACAAAAAGCCGGTAAAAAGCGTATGAAACAGGTAGGCAACGTGGAAATCCCGCAAGAAGCCTTCCTGGCTGTGCTGCGGGTGGATGACTGACCATGAACCTCGACTTTCCGCTTATTCTGGTCATTGCCGTTGCGGTCAGTGGCAGTCTGGCGCTGGCTGACCGCCTGTGGTTTGCCGGTCGCCGTCGCCTGGCCATAGAGGCTTACCGGCAACGGGTTACAACCCCGGATGAAGATGTGCTGGCCAAGCTGGAAAAAGAGCCGCCCGCAATCGAATATGGCAAGTCGCTGTTTCCGGTTCTGGCCATTGTGTTTGTGCTACGTTCGTTTTTGTTCGAGCCCTTCCAGATTCCGTCCGGTTCGATGATTCCGACCCTGCAGGTGGGCGACTTTATTCTGGTCAACAAGTTTGCCTATGGCGTACGGCTGCCGGTAGTCGATCTCAAGGTGATTCCACTGAACGATCCACAGCCCGGCGACGTAATGGTATTCAAGTATCCGGAAGATCCGCGCATTAACTACATCAAGCGGGTAATTGGCGTGCCCGGCGACATCATTACCTACAGTTTTGACAAACGGGTTTACATCAATGGCGAGCCGGTGCCCGAGCGCTGGCTGGGCGAGGAAGCCGGCAGCCTGGGGCGTTCAGCGCTGTTTACCGAGCAACTGGGCGAGCACAGCTACCAGATCCGCAAGGAAAACAACCGCCGCCTGGAACCAACCCGTGAATGGATCGTTCCGGAAGGCCACTATTTCATGCTGGGCGACAACCGTGACAACTCCAAGGACAGCCGTTACTGGAATGATCCGCACATCGACCCCGAGTTCATGGGTATGGTTCCGGACTCGTACATCGTTGGCAAAGCCAGCATGATCTGGCTAAGCTGGCCGTCACCCAAGTCAGGCAATCTGCCCAACTTTTCACGCGCCGGCTTCATTGACTGACCGGCACGCCGCCGGTTACCAAACCTAAAACTGTTTGCAGAGGGAAACACATGAATAATATTGCAAAACAACAGGGTATCTCATTAATGGGCGCACTGTTCGGCGTGAT
>CAZVDA010000040.1:0-12612 GCA_964625365.1 uncultured Thiopseudomonas sp.
ACTGCGGAATTCGCCCTGCCCCTGGGAACGGATAATTATTCCGACCCCCTGGATCGAAGTATCTGGAAATGGGTCAGCCTGGGACGAGAATATATCCTGGAACCAGGTGAACAACGCATACCCATCCTGATTGAATTAAGGGGCCAGGAGGACGGCTACGAAGTCAGCGAATGCAAAATCGCTACCGAAGCAGAATACCAGGACTTCCTCAACCGGATGGCCCGGTGGCAGCAGGCGCTCAGAGATTACTTCGACGTTTACCAGGACTGAAATGTAATTATATCGAGATAACTATTTAATCCGGCCCATCTTCCCTGGAGAGATAAATGGACGTATTCAAACTGCGCGATCGGCTGATCTCTGATTACTCCAGCTTTATTACCAGCTTCATCCAGATCAAGGATGACAGGATCAAGGAACAGGTCGACCAGAAACTCAATGAAGGTTTCCTCTGGCCGGACGCCCTCATCCAACTCAACCCCAGCTTCGAGCCGGGGGAACGTATCGACCGCCTGGTCTCTTCCGGGATCCTCCATCCGGAATGCCTGAACATCTTCCGCAAGGACAAAAGCCCCACCGAACCCGGTCAGCCCCTCCAACTCTTCCAGCATCAGGAAGAAGCGATCCGGATCGCCCTTAAGGGCCACAACTATGTCCTGACCACCGGCACCGGCTCCGGCAAGAGCCTGGCCTACATCATCCCAATTGTCGATTCCGTGCTCAAGGCGGGGACCGGCCGGGGAGTCAAGGCCATCATCGTCTATCCGATGAACGCCCTGGCCAACAGCCAGCTTGGCGAGCTGGACAAGTTCCTCTGCCAGGGTTATCCGGAAGGCCGTCCCCCGGTAACCTTTGCCCGTTACACCGGCCAGGAGTCCGAAGAACAAAAACAGGCGGTTATCGACCACCCCCCGGATATTCTCCTGACCAACTACGTAATGCTGGAGTTGATGCTTACCCGCCCTCAGGAGATACCCCTGATTGCCGGCGCCCGGAACCTGAAGTTCCTGGTTTTCGACGAACTCCACACCTACCGCGGGCGTCAGGGTTCCGATGTCGCCCTCCTGATCCGCCGGGCCCGGGAAGCCTTCTCCGCCCCCGATCTCCAACTGGTCGGCACCTCGGCTACCCTCGGCGGGGAAGGCACTTTCAAGGATCAGCAGGAAAAAGTCTCCCGGGTCGCCTCCCTGATCTTCGGCAGCCAGGTCCAGCCGGAACACGTTATCGGCGAAACCCTCCGCCGGGCGACCCCGGAAAATAATCTCGCCGATCCGGAATTTGTCCGCCGGCTCGGGGCCCGGCTGGAAAATTACGACTCCGCGCCTCCCCCTGCCTCCTACCCGGAGTTCATCGCTGACCCCCTCTCGATCTGGATTGAGAGCACCTTCGGGATCCGGAGAGAGGGTTCTTCCAACCGCCTGATCCGCCAGATTCCGGTCAGTATCACCGGTACCGAGGGCGCCGCCTATAAGCTTTCCGACCTGACCGATCTCCCCGCGCAGAGATGCGTCGCCATCATCGAACGGCATCTGCTGGCCAGTTATCTCTGCGCGCCCAATCCGGAGACCGGATTCCCGGTCTTTGCCTTCCGCCTCCATCAGTTCATCAGCCGGGGCGATACTGTTTACGCCTCCCTGGAAGAGGAGGGGACCCGCCACCTGACCTTCCAGGGCCAGCAGTTTGTCCCCGGCGCCCGGGAGAAGATCCTCCTTCCCCTGGTTTTTTGCCGGGAATGCGGCCAGGAATATTATTCCGTCCGGTTGGCCCGGGAGGAGAAGGACGGCCCCCGCTCTTTTATCCACCGCGAACTCTCCGATCGGCTCAGCGGGGAAAACGATGAAGCCGGTTTCATCTACCTGAATACCAAATCTCCCTGGCCGGAAGACGAGAGCGAGGTGCTCAACCGCGTCCCCGACGACTGGCTGGAAGAACACCGCGGTTCCGTCCGGATCCGGAAGCATCGCCGGAAAAACCTCCCCCGGCCCGTCCGACTTGCTCCCAACGGGACCGAGGATGAATCCGGTTTGGATTGCAGTTTTCTCTCCGCCCCCTTCCGTTTCTGCCTCAACTGCGGGGTGGCCTACGACTTCCGGCAGTCCTCCGACTACGGCAAGCTCTCCTCCCTGGCCACCGAGGGCCGGTCCACCGCCACCACCATCCTCAGCCTCTCCACCATCCTCTACCTCCGCCGGGAGGCCGACCTGGCCGAGCGGGCCCGCAAGCTCCTCAGTTTTACCGACAACCGCCAGGACGCCGCCCTACAGGCCGGGCACTTCAACGACTTCATCGAGGTCGGCCTCCTCCGTTCGGCGATCTACCGGGCGGTCTCTTCCGCTCCCGGGGAGCATCTCCGCCACGACCTGTTGGTCCAGCGGGTCTTTGACGCCCTCGATCTCCCCCTGGAGCTCTACGCCAACGACCCCGACGTCCGGTTCCGGCCCCGGGAAAACATTAAAACCGCCCTGAAAGGCATTCTCGGCTATCGGATCTACCGGGACTTAAGACGCGGCTGGCGGGTAACTTCCCCCAACCTCGAGCAATGCGGCCTGCTCAAGATTGATTACGAATCCCTGGAGGACCTCTGCCGTTCCCAGGCCGACTGGCAGGGCCTCCACCCGGTCCTCGCCGCCGCCTCCTCGGAAGTCCGGGCCGAGGTCGCCAAAACCCTCCTCGACCATATGCGTTCCAAGCTGGCGATCAAGGTCGAGTTCCTCGACCTCGAAGGCCAGGAGGCCATCCGGCGCCGCAGCGCCCAGCACCTCTGCTTCCCCTGGGCCCTGGAAGAGAACGAAAGGCTGGTCCACTCCGCGGTCCTCTTCCCCCGGGCCGGCCGTCCTCACGACCCCGGCGAGAATGTCTATCTCTCCCCCCGGGGCGCCTTCGGCCTCTACCTCCGCCGCCCGACCACCTTCCCGGGGAGCGGCGAACCTCTGAAACTGGAAGATACCGAGCAGATCATCCGGCAGCTCCTCGAAACCCTGAAGATCGCCGGGCTGGTCGAGGCCGTGGAACCGGGCGTCGACGGCGACCCTCCCGGCTACCAGCTTCCGGCCGCGGCCCTGATCTGGCGGGCCGGGGACGGGACGACCCCCTTCCACGACAAGATCCGTGTCCCCCGGCTGTCGGATGCCGGCGGCCGCACCAACCCCTTCTTCATCGAGTTTTACCGCAATATCGCCGCCAAGGGCCAGGACCTGGAGGCCCGGGAACATACCGCCCAGGTGAAGAACGAGGACCGGATCGAACGGGAGGAGCGCTTCAAGGAAGCCCGCCTCCCGATCCTCTACTGTTCTCCCACGATGGAGCTGGGGGTGGATATCGCCGAACTCAACGCCGTCAACCTCCGCAATATCCCGCCCACCGCCGCTAACTACGCCCAGCGCTCCGGCCGGGCCGGCCGGAGCGGCCAGCCCGCCCTGGTCTTCTCCTACTGCTCCACTTTCAGCTCCCACGACCAATATTACTTCAAGCGCCCGGAGCTGATGGTGGCCGGGGCGGTCACCCCGCCCCGCCTGGAGCTGGGGAATCAGGACCTGATCCGGGCTCATATCCAGGCCATCTGGCTGGCCGCCACCGGCCTCCGCCTGGGAAGCAACCTCACCGAGATCCTCGACCTCTCCGGCGAGATCCCCAGCCTGGAGTTGATCGATCGGGTGAAGGATTCGATAAATTCCCCCGCCGCCCGCCAGAAGACCCTCCTCCGCTCCCGCCGGATCCTGGAATCGATCGCCCCCGAGCTGGAAAATACCGACTGGTATGCCGAGGGCTGGCTCGAGGAGGTGGTCAGCCAGGCCCCCCGCCAGCTCGATCAGGCCTGCAACCGCTGGCGCGGGCTCTACCTCGCCGCCCTCCGCCAGCGCGACCAGCAGCACCGGATCATCACCGACGCCGCCCGTTCGGCCGAGGATAAGCGAAAAGCCCGGCGTCTGCGGGCGGAGGCCGAATCCCAGCTTGAACTTCTTGCCGCCACCACCGCCGCCCTCAATTCCGACTTCTACAGTTACCGCTACTTCGCCAGCGAAGGGTTCCTTCCCGGCTATAACTTTCCCCGCCTCCCGCTCTCCGCCTACATCCCCGGCCGCCGCCAACGCCGCCAGGGCCGCGACGATTTCCTCTCCCGTCCCCGTTTCCTCGCCATCTCCGAGTTCGGCCCCCGGGCGATCATCTATCACGAGGGCTCCCGCTACCGGATCAACAAGGTGATCATCCCGGTCGGGGACCGGGAGGGCGAGGAGGAAGGCCTGACCATCTCCGCTAAGCGCTGCCCGGACTGCGGCTATATCCACCCCATCCGGCAAGGGGAGGGGATGGATCTCTGCGATATCTGCGAATCCCCCCTCGAACCGCCCCTCAAGGACCTCTTCCGCCTCCAGAACGTCGCCACCAAGCGGGCCGAGCGGATCAACTCCGACGAGGAGGAACGGATGCGGATCGGCTACGAGCTCAAGACCGCGCTCCGTTTCGCCGAGCGGGGCGGCCGCCCCTCCTACCAGTCCGCGTCGGTCAAGATCGACGACCGGGAGATCGCCCGGATCACCTACGGCGACGCCGCCACCGTCTGGCGGATCAACCTCGGCTGGGCCCGCCGGGCCCAGCCGGAGCAGCACGGGTTTATGCTCGACCTCGAGCGCGGCTACTGGGCCCGGAACGAGAAGGACGTGGAAGATGAACAGGACCCGGCCTCCGAACGGCAGGCCCGGGTGATCCCTTATGTCGTCGACCGCAAGAACAGCCTGATCATCGAGCCGCTGGCCGAACTCAGCCTCGAGTTTGTCGCCTCCCTCCAGGCCGCCCTCAAGAACGCCATCCAGATCATCTACCAGCTGGAAGAGTCGGAGCTGGCCGCCGAGCCCTTGCCGGACTGGCAGGACCGCCGCCGGATCCTCCTCTACGAAGCCGCCGAGGGCGGCGCCGGGGTCCTCCGCCAGTTGATCTCCTCGCCGCCGGCCCTGGCCCGGGTCGCCCAGGAAGCCCTCCGGCTCTGCCATTTCGACCCCGAGACCGGCGAAGACCAGAAAAGAGCCCCCCGGGCCTCCGAGGACTGCGAAGCCGCCTGCTATGATTGCCTGATGAGCTATATCAACCAGCGCGACCACCGCCTCCTCGACCGGAAAAAGATCCGCGACTATCTCCTCCTCCTCTCCCGGTCCACCGTCGAGATCTCTCCCGTCGCCTTGCCCCGGGCCGAGCACCTGGAGAACCTCCTCCGGCAGTGCCAGTCCGACCTGGAAAGAGACTGGCTCCGGTTCCTGGAAGAGAACGATCTCCGCCTCCCCTCCCGGGCGCAATACCTGGTCGAAGCCTGCCGCACCCGACCCGATTTCGTCTACGAGGCCGCTTCCGCCGCCATCTACATCGACGGCCCCCATCATAACTACCCCGACCGGGTCCAGCGGGACCAGGAACAGACCGACTGTATGAAGGACCGGGGATGGTCCGTAATCCGTTTCTCCCACCGTGACAACTGGCTCGAGACCATCAAGAAGCACCCCAACCTCTTCGGCCCTTACCCGGGATAAACATTCACCACAGAGAAAAAAGATTCACCACGGAGGACACGGAGAACACGGAGGAGGGTGAGAGGTTTTGTTTTTATGGTTGCCGTCAGTTTATGGCAAACAAATAGCCAAGTAATCGATATGGAGTACAGATAGAGGTCGGAAAATATTTTCTAATTCTTTCGCAATTACTTGAAGCCAAGTGGAATGATGAAGCAGAACTATTTGAGGCCACAATCCGTGACCTCAAAACCAAACAATAGTGAACAAAAAATCTCCACAATCTCTGTGCCCTCTGTGTCCTCTGTGGTAAAAAAATCTCCGTGCCCTCTGTGGTTAATAAAGAAATAAGATGAACTACGCTCCCGGAAACCTGGTCAAGACCCGCGGCCGGGAATGGGTCGTCCTCACCCCGCCCGAGGACGATCTCCTTCTCCTCCGCCCCCTGGGCGGCAGCGATGACGAGATTGCCGGGATCTACCTCCCCCTGGAGAAAGTCGAGTCGGCCCGCTTCGACCTCCCCGACCCCTCCCTGGTCGGCGACCATCGTTCCTGCCGCTATCTCCGCGACGCCATCCGCCTCGGCTTCCGCTCCGGCACCGGCCCCTTCCGTTCCTTCGCCCGCCTGGCGGTCGCCCCCCGTCCCTACCAGATCGTCCCCCTCCTGATGGCCCTGAGGCTCGATCCGATCCGTCTCCTGATCGCCGACGACGTCGGGATCGGCAAGACGATCGAAGCCTGCCTGGTCGGCCGGGAACTGCTCGACCGGGGTGAGGTGAGCCGGCTGGCCGTCCTCTGCCCCCCGCACCTGGCCGAGCAGTGGCAGATCGAGCTGCAAACCAAGTTCAATATCGACGCCAAGGTCGTCCTCCCCAGTACCGCCCGCGGCCTGGAGCGGCACTGCCGGGTGGGGGAGTCCCTCTTTGACATCCACCCCCACGTGATCGTCTCGATGGACTTCATCAAGTCCGACCGCCGCCGGGACGAATTCTCCCGGACCTGCCCCGAATTCGTCATCGTCGATGAAGCCCACACCTGCGCCTACGGCTATGAAGGACGCAAGGGCCGCCACCAACGCCACCAGCTGGTCAAGCAGCTCTCCAACGACCCCTCCCGCCACCTGATCCTGGTCACCGCCACCCCCCACAGCGGGAAGGAGGAAGCCTTCCGCTCGCTCCTCCTCCTCCTCAACCCGGCCTTTGCCGACCTCCCCCCCGACCTCTCCGGGCCGGAGAACGCCCCCCACCGCCGGCTGCTCGCCGCCCAATTCGTCCAGCGCCGCCGGGGGGATATCCGCCACTTTATGCGGACCGAAACCCCCTTCCCCAACCGGGAAGAGGCGGAGGCGACCTATCAGCTCAGCGCCGATTACCGCAAGTTCCTCGACCGGGTCCTCGCCTATACCCGGGAGACCGTCCGGGGCGGGGGAGGGGACGGGTTCGGCCGCCGGGTCCGCTGGTGGTCGGCGCTCAGCCTGTTGCGCTCGGTCAGCTCCAGCCCGGCGGCGGCGGTGGACACCCTCCACAACCGGGCCCCTTCCGCCGGGGCGGAGACCGAGGAAGAGGCCGACGAGATCGGCCGCCGCGCCGTCCTCGACCTGGCCGGGGAGGAGCAGGTCGAAGGCGTCGATATCACCCCGGGGAGCGACTTTGCCGGGGAGGACGAGGGATCGTCTGCCACCCGCCGCCGCCTCCTCGACCTGGCCCGGGCCGCCGAACAACTCAAGGGCGAAAAGGACGCCAAGCTCATCTTCGCGGTCGCCCAGGTAAAGAAATTCGTCCAGGAAGGCTACCGCCCGATCCTCTTCTGCCGGTTTATCCCCACCGCCGAATACCTGGCCGCCCAGCTCCGCAAGAGGCTCCCCTCCACGATCGAGGTGGTCTCGGTCACCGGCAAGCTCCCCCCCGCCGAGCGGGAAGCCCGGGTCCTGAAGCTCGCCCAGTCCCCCAAGCGGGTCCTGGTCTGCACCGAGTGCCTCAGCGAGGGGATCAACCTCCAGGAACACTTCGACGCGGTCATCCACTACGATCTCTCTTGGAACCCGACCCGCCACGAGCAGCGGGAGGGCCGGGTCGACCGCTTCGGCCAGCCTCGCCGGAAAGTCCGGATCCTCACCTATTACGGGATCGACAACCCCATCGACGGCATCGTCCTCGACGTCCTGATCCGGAAACACAAGAAGATCCGCGGCTCCCTCGGCATCTCCGTCCCCGTCCCGGTCGATACCGACGCCATCGTCGAGGCGATCTTCGAGGGTCTCCTCTTCCGGGAACAGTCCGGGACCACCCAGGAACTCCTCCCCGGCCTGGAAGAGTATCTCCGCCCGAGCAAGGAGGCCCTCTACGCCGGCTGGGAAGATGCCGCCGCCCGGGAGAAGCGTTCCCGGACGATGTACGCCCAGGAGGGGCTCTCCCGTAATGCCGAGGAGGTCGCTCGGGAACTCGAGGAAACCCGCGCGGCGATCGGTTCCCCCGAGGAAGTGGTGGACTTCACCCTCTCCGCCTTGAGGGAGCACGGGGCCGTTATCCGCCCCGAGGGGGAAGCTTACCAGTTCGATCTCGCCGCCGTCCCCCGCGCGTTGCGCGATCAGGCCGCCGCCGGGGAGAAGTTCGCCGCCCGCTTCGAGCTCCCGGTAGAGGAGGGGACCATCTACCTCAACCGGACCCACCCCCTGGTCGAGGGTCTGGCTTCCTATGTCCTCGATACCGCCCTCGACCCGGAGAGCAAGAGCATCGCCCGCCGGGCCGGGGCGATCCGGACCCGGGCGGTCGCCACCCGGACCACCGTCCTCCTCACCCGTTTCCGCTACGACATCTCCGCCCCCGGCCCGGATGAGGGGAAGAGCCAGCTGGCCGAGGAATGTCTCCTCTTCGCCTTCCAGGGCTCCCCCGCCTCCGCCCGGTGGCTCGACCCCGCCGCCGCCGAGGAACTCCTTTCGGCTCAGCCCGCCGCCAACATCTTCCCCGAGCAAGCCGCCGACTTCGTCCGCCAGGTGGTCGAAGGCTACGACCACCTCCGCCCGCATCTGGAAGAAGAGGCCGCCCGCCGCGCCCGGGTTCTCCTCGAATCCCACACCCGGGTCCGCGCCGCCTCCCGCCGAACCCCCGGCAAAACCCAGGTAAAACCCCAACTCCCCCCCGACATCCTGGGCATCTACGTCTACCTCCCGGCCAACAAATAAATAATCACCACGGAAAAAACAAATCACCACGGAGGACACGGAGAACACGGAGGATTATTTTGGTTGTTATATCCATCATCCCCATAGTGAAAAATGTGAAAAGATTCCCAATTGGCCAATAGCTGTTGCCACTTACTCAAAATGAGTAAATACCAACCAATACAATTCTCAACCTCTCCCTGCCCTCCGTGCCCTCCGTGGTGAATGAGGTGAAGAAATGAAACACTCCGAGTTGACCGACAAAATCATCGGTTGTGCCATCGAGGTCCACAAGACACTCGGCCCGGGTTTATTGGAATCAACCTACGAACAATGTCTGGTCCGCGAACTATCGTTGGCAGGTATCTCCCTCTTGCAGCAAGTTCCGTTGCCGGTAGAGTACAAGGGAATTCAATTGGATTGCGGATACCGGATAGATCTTCTGGTCGACGAGAAAGTCCTGGTCGAACTGAAAAGCGTGACCCAACTCCTCCCCATCCACGAAGCCCAGATCCTAACCTATCTGAAACTATCCAAAATCCCGGTAGGGCTCCTGATCAACTTCAACGTAGAGCGCCTGACCAAAGGCCTAAAAAGATTCGTAATCTAAAATTAACCACGGAGGACACGGAGAACACGGAGAATCAAAGAAATATCCCAACCCAACGCTCCCGTGCCACCCACCTCTTCTCTGGGCAAAATGAAATAGATTCCCCAACAACCTCAAAACCAATTCTATGTGCTCAACACCCCCAAAACAAAAGCCCAAAATCTCTCCGTGCTCTCCGTGTCCTCCGTGGTGAAAAATAAGCTATGACCAATAAAGAACTCTTCACCACGGTCCACACCGAAGGCGGTCTCCTCCCCTCCGACCTCCTCCAGGCCGTCATCGCCGGCGACGGCGACCTGCCTGGCCTGGCCCCTGCCGCTTACCACCTGGCCGAGGGCGAACGCCTCAACGAGCTGATCAGCCGCTCCTGGAACCGCCTCCTTGGGGCCTGGGCCAACTTCCGGGCCCGCGCCGCCCGCCTCCCCGAAGACGACCCCGGCACCACCATCACCCGCGAGAAATGGCTCCTGATCCTCTTCCAGGAACTGGGCTACGGCCGCCTCCAGACCTCCCGGGCCTTCGAGATCGGCGGCAAGAGCTACCCCGTCTCCCACTTCTGGAAGAACTCTCCCCTCCACCTGGTCGGCTGCAACATCCAGCTCGACCGCCGCACCGCCGGCATCGCCGGCGCCGCCCGCTTCAGCCCCCACGGCCTGGTCCAGGAGTTCCTCAACCGCAGCCCCGACTACCTCTGGGGCTTTGTCTCCAACGGCCTCAGCCTCCGGATCCTCCGGGACAACTTAAGCCTCACCCGCCAGGCCTATCTCGAGTTCGACCTGGCCGGGATGATGGAGAGCGAGGTCTACTCCGACTTCGTCCTCCTCTGGCTCCTCTGCCATCAGTCCCGGGTCGAGGCCGAGATACCTGATGAATGCTGGCTGGAGCTCTGGATCCAATCCGCCCGGGAGAGGGGAGTCCGCGCCCTCGAACACCTCCGCCACGGTGTCCAGGCCGCCATCCAGGAACTCGGCAGCGGCTTCCTCGCCCACCCGGCCAACAACGACCTGCGCCAGAAGCTCCGCTCCGGCGAACTTGCCACCCTGGACTACTACCGCCAAGTCCTCCGCCTGGTCTACCGGCTGATCTTCATCTTCGTCGCCGAAGACCGCGAACTCCTCCTCGACCCCGCCGCTTCCGCCCCGGCCCGGAAACGCTACCAGGAGCATTACTCCACCGCCCGGCTCCGCCGCCTGGCCACCCGCCGCCGGGGAACCAAGCATCCCGACCTCTACCGGGGCTTGCGGATCGTGATGGAGGGACTGGGCGACGACAACGGCCTCCCCGCGCTTGGCCTCCCCGCCCTGGGAAGCTTCCTCTGGTCGCCCGAATCACTCCCCGATATCGCCGCCGCCGAGATCTCCAACCTCTACTTGCTGGAAGCCGTCCGGGCCCTCTCCTTCCGGATCGAGGAAAAGATCTTCCGCGCGGTTGACTACAAGAATATGGGCGCCGAGGAACTGGGCAGCGTCTACGAATCCCTCCTCGAGCTCCACCCCCGGATCAACCTCGAAGCCGCCGCCTTCTCCCTCGAGTCCTTTGCCGGCCACGAAAGGAAGACCACCGGCTCCTACTACACCCCGGACAGCCTCGTCCAGAACCTCCTCGATACCGCCCTCGACCCGATCCTCGACCGCGCCGCCTCCGCCCCCGACCCCGAAACCGCCATCCTGAACCTGAAGATCTGCGACCCCGCCACCGGCAGCGGCCACTTCCTGATCGCCGCCGCCCACCGGATCGCCAAGAAGCTCGCCGCCGTCCGCACCGGGGATGACGAACCCGCCCCGGAAGCCCTCCACACCGCGCTGCGCGACGTCATCGGCCGCTGCCTCTACGGGGTCGATATCAACCCGATGTCGGTCGAACTCTGTAAGGTCAGCCTCTGGCTCGAGGCGCTCGACCCCGGCAAGCCCCTCTCCTTTCTCGACCACCACATCCGCACCGGCAACAGCCTCCTCGGCGCCGCCCCCGCCCTGATCGAGAGAGGCATCCCCGACGGAGCCTTCCAGCCGATCGAGGGCGACGACAAGAAGATCTGCGCCGCCGCGAAAAAACAGAACCGCCAGGAGCAGACCGGCCAGCTCGGCCTCCTCTACACCTACGAAACCTCCGCCGACTACGGCCCGATCTCCCGGGACATCCGCGACCTCGACGCCGTCGCCGATGAGGAGATCCGGGGGATCAAGGAAAAGGCCCGGATCTACAACGCCCACCTCCAATCCCCCGGCTACCTCAAGGAGAAACTAACCGCCGACGCCTGGTGCGCCGCCTTTGTCTGGAAGAAGAACGACCAGTATCTCCAGCCGGTCACCCAATACCTCCTCGACCAGATCCGCTCCGACCCCGGCTCCGTCCCGGAAAATATCCGCGCCGAGATCCAGCGCCTGGCCGAAGAATACCGCTTCTTCCACTGGCACCTCGCCTTCCCCGAGGTCTTCCAACCCCAGCCGCCCCCGGGAATCTCCCCCGAAGAGACCACCGGCTGGACCGGCGGCTTCGACTGTGTCCTCGGCAACCCCCCCTGGGAGCGGATCAAGCTCCAGGAAAAGGAGTTCTTCGCCTCCCGCAGCCCCGCCGTCGCCAACGCCCCCAATCGCGCCCAGCGCCAGAAAGAGATCAAGAAGCTGGCCGAAGAAGACCCCGCCCTCGTTATCGAGTTCAAGGCCGCCAAGCGCCAGGCGGAAGCCGCCAGCCACATAATCCGCAATAGCGGCTCCTATCCCCTCTGCGGCCGGGGCGACATCAACACCTACCCCGTCTTCGCTGAACTCAACCGCACCCTGATGAACCCCCGCGGCTCAGTCGGCTGCATCGTCCCCTCCGGCATCGCCACCGACAACACCACCAAGGATTTCTTCAGCGATCTTGTCCTCACCGGCGATCTCCGCAGCCTCTATGACTTTGAAAACCGCAAAAAGATATTCCCCGGCATCGACTCCCGCATCAAGTTCTGCCTCCTCACCCTCGACAAGACCGATCACCCCCCCGATTTTGTCTTCTTTGCCCAGCAAGTCTCCGACCTGGCCGACCGGGAACGCCACTTCCAGGTGACTGCCGAGGAGTTCGCCCTCCTCAACCCCAACACGCTCACCTGCCCCATCTTCCGCGGCAAGAAGGACGCCGAGCTGACCAAGCACATCTACCGCCGCGTCCCGGTCCTGATCGACGAGAAGAAAGGCGAGGAAGGCAACCCCTGGGGAATCAAGTTCAGCACGATGTTCCATATGTCCAACGACTCCCACCTCTTCCGGACCCGGGAGGAACTGGAACAATCCGGCTACCAGCTCCAGGGCAACGTCTTCGCCTGGCCCCGCCCCGCCCCCCCGCCCGATAACATCAAGAAGTAC
>CAZVDA010000041.1:0-12354 GCA_964625365.1 uncultured Thiopseudomonas sp.
CGGGCGGCATGTAGTTTTCATCGTGCTTGGCCAGCACTTCATCGGCCACCAGCACACCGGACGCATTCAAACGGCCCAGCGCGACTATGCCCTGCCCTTCGCGGAACAGATCCGGCAGGATGCCCTTATATTCAATGGTGACATCGGCGTCACCGTCGGTAACCACAAAACGCACGGTCAGCGCGTCTTCGTTACGCTGCACCGAACCTTCACGGACCAGGCCGCCGGCGCGGATACGGGTGTCCTGCGGTGCCTTGCCTTCGACAATTTCGGTCGGGGTATAGAACAGGTTGATGTTCTCGCTCAGGGCAAATACTGCCAGCCCTACGGTAGCTGCCATGCCGGCCAGAATGGCCAGCACGATAATCAGACGTTTTTTACGAACCGGATTCATTCTGTGCCTCCCAACGCAAACGACGGGTTTCCTGTTTGATGTAACTCTTTTTAGCCAGCCATGGCAGGGCCACATTCAGGGCCATGACTGCCAGAGTAATGCCGAAAGACAGCCAGACATACAGCCCGTGCTTGCCCATGGCCAAAAACTCGGCAAAAGAGTTGAACGCGAAAATGGACTCAGTCATCAGTGCTTGCCCGCCTGTTTGGCCACTTCCTCACGCACCCAGCTGGTACGCGACTCACGGCGCAGAATGTCCAGCCGCATGCGCATCAGCAGCACCACGGCATAAAAACAGTAAAAGCCCAGCACCATCAGCAGCAGCGGCACCCACATCGAGGCAGGCATCGTCGGCTTTTCAGTCAGGGTAAAGCTGGCTGGCTGGTGCAGCGTGTTCCACCACTCTACGGAGTACTTGATGATTGGAATATTAATCACGCCAACCACCGCCAGCACCGCACAGGCACGCGCCGCGCTGTCGCGGTTGCTGATCGCCTGCCCCAGCGCAATGATGCCGAAATACAGAAACAGCAAAATCAGCATGGCGGTCAGCCGGGCATCCCACACCCAGTAGGCACCCCAGGTGGGCTTGCCCCAGATGGCACCGGTCAGCAGCGCGACAAAGGCCATCCAGGCACCTATCGGCGCAGACTGTTGCAGCGCCACATCGGCAATCTTCATTTTCCACACCAGCCCGACCACGCCACAAATGGCCATGGACACATAGATGGACTGGGCCAGAAAGGCTGCCGGCACATGGATGTACATGATGCGGAAGCTGTTGCCCTGCTGATAGTCGGCCGGCGCAATCGCCAGCCCCCACACCAGTCCGGTGGCCAGCAGCAACACCGCCGCCACAGTCAACAGGGGCAGCCAGCGTCCGCTGATGCCATAAAACCACTTGGGCGAGCCCAGGCGGTGAAACCAGGTCCAGTTCATGCCGTTATCCGCTTGTTATCAATAATCAAAACAGCTGCCTTACTCGCCCACGCTGATTTTCAGGCCGGCAGCAATGGCAAAGGGGGTCAGGGTGATGGCCAGCATCAGCATGCTGCCCATCCACAGCAGGTAGCCCGCCACCGGCAGGCCCTGCAAGGCCGCTTGCAATACACCGCTGCCCAAGATAAGGACGGGAATATATAGAGGCAAAATCAGCAAAGTCAACAGGATACCGCCGCGCTTGAGGCCGACCGTCAGTGCCGCACCCACCGCTCCCAGCAGGCTGAGCACCGGAGTACCCAGCAACAGCGAGGCCAACAGTACCGGAATGCGGTCAGCCGGCAGGCCCAGCATCAACGCCAGCACCGGCGACAGCAGCACCAGTGGCAGTCCTGAAAACAGCCAGTGGGCGAGTACTTTAGCCAAAACCAGTACGCCCAGGGGATGCGGCGAAACCACCCACTGTTCCAGCGAGCCGTCTTCAAAGTCGCTGCGAAACAGCCCGTCCAGCGACAGCAGCACCGCCAACAGCGCCGACACCCACACCAGGCCGGGCGACAAAGTACGCAACAGCTGGGTTTCCGGCCCAACTGCCAGCGGGAATAGTGAAATGACAATGGCGAAGAACACCAGCGGGTTGACCAGCTCGCCCGGACGGCGAAACATCAGCCGCGCCTCGCGCACCAGCAATAACAAGAACACCCTGCTCATGGCTTGCCCTGCCCCAGTTCCAGCTCTATAAACTGCGCCGGACGCAACTGCAGCTCGTGGTGGGTGGTGAAGATCACCATGCCGCCTTGCTCGCAGTGTGCGGCCAGATGCTGCTCCAGCTGGGCCACCGCTTTTTTGTCCAGCGCGGTAAAGGGTTCATCGAGAATCCACAGCGGTGGTGCATCCGGCAAATACAGGCGTGCCAGCGCCACCCGGCGCTGCTGGCCGGCGGACAGGGTAAAACAGGGTACGTCTTCAAAGCCTTTCAGGCCGACAGCCAGCAGTGCTTCGGCAATCGCTTCGTCACTGGCACCATGCTGCAGGGCGGTTAGCCAGGCCAGATTTTCCAGCGGCGTCAGCAGGCCCTTGATACCGGCAGCATGGCCAATCCACAGACTATGGCGGGCAAGTTCCTCGCGCTGGCGACCGAGCGGCTGGCCCCTGTAAAGAATCTCGCCTTCACCGGGCTGCATCAGGCCGGCCAGCAGGCGCAGCAAACTGGTTTTGCCGCTGCCGTTGGGGCCGGACACCTGCAGCATCTGGCCGGGGCGCAGTTGCAGCTCAAGGCCGCTGAACAGCACACGCCAGTCGCGCTCGCAGGTCAGTTGACGGGTTTGCAGGTAAACGTCGGTCACACAGTGGCCTTAGCTAAAAACGGGGTGGCCATGGCGGGCGCGCCGCACATGCATAAAATGGTGCCGATTATACACAGTCTGCGGCGGGCTGCGAAAACCGCCGCAAAAATCACCGCTTTCAGTCAAGTACCCTGCCTCGATGTTGCCGGCAAACGCCGGCCAGTGGCTCAGCCTTCCCCTGCTGCCAGCAGCCCGGCACGCAGACCGCTGTGACGCATCACCTGCTGGCCGATGGCGTCGCGCAAAACGCTTTCCAGTGGGGCCAGCAAGGTCAGCCGCTGGCGGGCGCGGGTAATGCCGGTATACAGCAGCTCCTTGGTCAGCACCGGATTCAGCGCATCGGGCAGTACCAGTGCGCAGTGGTCAAACTCGGAGCCCTGCGATTTGTGCACCGTCATGGCAAACACGGTTTCCACCGCGGTCAGCCGGCTGGGCAGCACAAAGCGCACGCCACCGCTGCCGTCATTGCGCGGAAACACCACCCGCAGCACCGTTGCCTGGCCGTCCGGCACCGGCACGGCAATGCCGATATCACCGTTCATCAGCCCCAGACCATAGTCGTTGCGGGTCACCATCACCGGACGCCCCGCATACCAGGGGCTGTCCTCCTGCATGGCCAATATGCCAGACAGGCTTTGCTCGGCCAGCCGGTTCAGTCCTTCTACCCCCCAGTCGCCCTGGCGTAGTGCACACAGCAGACGGAAACGGTCAAAATCCTGCAGCAGTTGCGCAGCCCAGCGCTGCAGGGTTTCATCCAGACCGTCGCTGTCCGGGCGGCCTTGCAGGGTCTCCATAAAGGGCGCAAACCCCTCGCGTACCAGTTCCTGCAGGGTGGCACGGCTGGCCCCGGGCCAGTGCAGGTCCGGCAACTGCTGGCGCAGCAGGTCCAGCGCCGCCGCCACATCCATGGCATTGACCGCCGCCGCCAGTCGCCCGATACCGGAGTCACCGGCAAAGCGGCGTGAATGGCGCAACATCAGGGTGCGCTGTTCCAGTGCATCGCGCTGCGCATCACCCGGCTCCAGGCCCTGCACATCAATAGCCGCACCACACAGCTGCTCCAGTTGCTGCAGGGTAGACGGCGCGTAGCGGCCCGCCGCCGCATGCAGACACAGCTCGCCCATTACCGAACCTGCTTCCACCGAGGCCAGCTGATCCTTGTCGCCGAGCAGGATCAGGCGGGCAGCGGGCGGCAGTGCCTGCAGCAGGTTGTCCATCATTTCCAGGTCAATCATCGAGGCTTCATCCACCACCAACACGTCCAGCAACAGCGGATTGCCGGCATGATGGCGGAAGCGGCGGGTGTCCGGCAGGCTGCCCAGCAGGCGGTGCAGGGTACTGACCTGTTCGGGGATACAGGCACGCACCTGGTCACTGACCGGCAGTGCGGCAATCTGTGCACCAATGGATTCACCCAGTCGCGCAGCCGCCTTGCCGGTGGGCGCGGCCAGCCGGATATGCAGCGGTGGCCTGCCCTGCTCCAGTGCCTGTTGCTGCAACAGCGCCAGCAGGCGCACCACGGTGGTCGTCTTGCCGGTGCCGGGGCCACCGGTGATCAGGGTAAAGCCGCCGCTGGCGGCCATGGCGCAGGCGATTTTTTGCCAGTCATTGCCCGCAGCCACTGCCGGAAACAACTGCTGCAGGGCACTGGTAAAACCCGCATCCAACGCATGGCGATGCGCCAGCCGCCGGCTGATCGCGCCGGCTACCGCGGCCTCATGCTGCCACATGCGGTACAGATACAACCGCCCGTGCTGCAGCACTAGCGGTGCCTTATGTGTGGCCGGACTCTGGCTGACCAGCGCACTGCCCTGCAACAGCCGCATCCAGTGGTCCAGCGGCTGCCCGCCCCACCAGGCAGCTGGCCCTTCCGCAGCGTCCCCGGTCAGCGCCAGCTCGTGTTTCAGGCGGTCCAGCCGCAGGCAGACATGGCCATCCTGCAGCTGGCGGCTGAGCAACGCGGCCAGTAACGCCACGTCCTGCTCGCCAGGTGCAAGCTGCAGGCAAAAGCGGGCCAGCGCAAAGTCCAGCGGCCTGATCTGGCGGCTATCCAGCCAGTGCTGTAACCGGCGGGCCGGATCAGTCTGGCTGCCGGCTGCCGGCTTCGGAGCAGGGGTAAAAAGATCCAGCTGCATTATTGGTTGTCCTCCGGGCTGGCCGCAAACAGGGCATCCAGCCGTTCAATCAGTTCCCGCGGCGGCTTGACGCCATGCACCCCCTGCTGCGGCCCTTCAATGCCGCGCAAAAACAGGTAGGTCACGCCCCCCATGTGCCGGTCGTAATCGTAGTCAGGCAGGCGGCTGCGCAACAGGCGGTGCAGCGCCAGGCTATAGAGCGCGTATTGCAGGTCGTACCTGTGCTTGAGCACGCAGTCGTCCATGGCCTGGCGGCTATAATCGGCAGCGCCGGCCCCCAGCCAGTTGGACTTGTAATCCGCCAGGTAATAACGGCCATCACAGACAAACACCAGGTCGATAAATCCTTTAAACATACCGTTGATCCGGTTGGGCATCAGGGCTGGCCTTGGCTGACCGGGCAGCAGGTACTGCTGCACCAGCGCATCCAGCTGCCGGCTGGAGGCCTGGTGGCTGGCAAACCAGAACTCCATTTCGTTCTGCCAACTTTCCAGTGCGCCCAGACAAAAGCTGCCGCCCTCCGGCAATCTAAAACGGGTAGCCAGAAACTGCTCCAGCCAGGCGGCCAGCATGCCGGACCACTCGCCATAGCCCCTGGCATGACAAAGGTTGCTCACCAGTTGTGTGCGGCCGGATGCGTCCTGCAGCAGCTCCGCTTGCAGCACCCGCTCCAGCAGCAGGTGCAAAAAGGTGCCGGGCCGTGCGCCACGGGGAAACTGGTGAATGCCGTCCTGCGCCGGCTGCGCCAGCGGGTGCTGTCCGGGCAGATCGGGTTCGTCGTCCTGCAGTACCTGGGCAGCCTGCGAGTCCGGAGCAGCCACATGCACGCCCCGGGTACCCAGTGCGCTGTAAGAGGCAATCCACCACGGCTCGTGCGCCAAAGCCGGTGCCTCCCGGCATTCGGGCACAAAGCCCTGTTGCGGCTTCTGCCAGGATGCATCGCAAGCCTGCGGCGCATCCTGCCAGACGGTATGGGTCAACGCAGTTTCGCCTGGTTCGACACCTGCCTGCAGATAACCCGGCGCACTGCGGCCTTCGGCCTGGTTCAGCCGCGCCATGCCCAGCCAGCAGGCATGGCGGGCACGGGTCAGCGCTACATAATAGAGGCGCAGGTCCTCGGCCAGACGTTCGTCATCCAGTGCCTCAGTCAGGCCCGGCGCATCCGGATCGGTACAAATCCGGCGCTCGCCGGCCAGGCTGACCAGCTCGCCGCGCACCGGCTTGGCCTCGCGGTAGGCACTGATAAAGGGCAAAAACACCAGCGGATACTCCAGCCCCTTGGATTTGTGGATGGTAACCACCCGCACCAGCGCGGCATCGCTTTCCAGCCGCAACACCTGCTCGTCACCGGCACCGCCCGGATCGGCATGCGCCTGTTGCAGAAACTCCAGCAGCGCCGGCAGGCCGTCCAGCTCGCGGGACGCCTGCTGCAGTACCTCGGACAGGTGCAACAGGTTGGTCAGCGCCCGCTCGCCCTGCAGTTGCCGCACCAGCCGTTGCGGCAACCGGTAGTCGTGCATCAACTGGCGCAGCATGGGCAGTACGCCCTGCTGGTGCCATAGCTGCTGGTAGTCACGAAAGCGCAGCACGCTGGCTTCCCACAGCAGCTCGTCCTCCTGCAGGGCATCCAGCTCGGCCAGACTCAGCCCGAGGGTACTGCTGGCCAGCGCAGCCTTGAGCGTGCGCTCATCGTCGGGACGCAGACAGGCCGCCAGCCAGAACTGGACATCCAGTGCTTCCTGGCTGGCATAGACCGAATCGCTGTCGGACAGGTAGACCGAGCGCACCTTGCGCGCCAGCAGGGCACCGCGGATGGCGGCCGCTTCCTGGCGGTTGCGCACCAGCACTGCCATGTCGCTGGGCGCAACCCGCTGCAGGCTGCCGTCCGGCTGCCGGTAACCGGTGTGCGGATCATTGAGCAGGCGCACCATTTCGCTGGCACAGGTTTCAGCCATCAGCGCCTGATAGGCTGCCTTACTCAGCCCCTTGTCGCTGGTGTCGGGCAGCTGCCAGAAGGTCAGCGCCGGCAGGGCTTGCTCCCCGCTGCTCCAGACCTCTTTGCGGCCACTGGCCTGCACGCCCACAAAGGGCAAGGGGTTGTTGCCATCCGGCCCGCGAAACATGAATGCGCCGCGCTGGCAGTGCTGCTCGCCATGTTCAAACACCCGGTTGACCGCATCCACCATGGCCTGGCTGGAGCGGTAGTTGGTATCCAGACTGTAATGACGGCCTTCGGTATGCTGCCGCGCCTTCAGGTAAGTGTGAATATCCGCCCCGCGAAAGCTGTAGATGGCCTGTTTGGGGTCGCCAATCAGGAACAGGCCGCTGCCGGTGTCGTTATCTTCGAGACGGTAAATGCGGTTGAAAATATCGTACTGGACCGGGTCGGTATCCTGAAATTCGTCAATCAGCGCCACCGGAAACTGCTGGCGGATGACCGCAGCCAGAGCCTCGCCCTGTTCCGACTGCAGGGCATGCTGCAGGTTGAGCAGCATGTCGTTGAAGCCGATTTCGCAGCGCTGGCGCTTTTCGCTGGCAAAACGCGCCCGCACCCAGCTGGCCGCATGCCACAGCGCCGGGTCACCGGCACCAGCCTGCAGGGCCCTGAGCTGCTGTGGCAGGCTGAGCATGGCCTCCAGCGCCGCATGCTGCGGGGCGACATGGCCGTCCTTCCAGCATTCGCTCCAGCCATCGGGTGTCAGGCGGTTGATGGCACTGGAAGTCAGATCAAGATCAACCAGACCCGGCTGTTCACACCAGTCCTGCAATGCTTGCAGCCACTCGCCCATGCGTTTGGCCTGCATTTTGCGGCCATCGACCTGTTTGGCTTCGATAGCGTCAAACGCCAGCTTGCGCAGCTCGTCCACCCAGGTTGGCCAGGGCTGTTTGAGCTCGGCCAGACGGCGGGCCGATTCGGCAGCCGCCGCGTCCAGCACCTGCTGCAGGCTACTGTCGGTGTCCGCTGCGGGCAGCCCTACTTCGGTAGCCTGTACCGGCCGCGACAGCAGCTGCCAAAGCCCGTCGGGCGTCCCCCAATGCTTGCGTACCCAGCCGACTCCGTCGGGGTTCAGGCTATAGCAGTGCTGACGCCAGTAGTCCCTGACCACCTGGCGGTACAGCGGCCCGTGGCTGGTTTGCACGTCCTGCTCAAACAGGCTGCCGCTGGCAAAGGCATGCTCGCGCAGCATGCGCTGGCACCAGCCGTGAATGGTCTGGATGGCGGACTCGTCCATCCACTGCGCGGCCGTATCCAGGCGGGCGGCACAACCCGGCCAGTCTGCCGGTGCGTAACTGCCCAGCAAGCTGGCCAGAAACGGATCAGCCGGTGCCTGGTCGCGAAACACCCGCGCCGCCTCGACCAGCCGGGCACGGATCCGGTCACGCAACTCGCGGGTAGCCGCCTCGGTAAAGGTCACCACCAGAATATCCGGCGGCAGCAAAGGTTTACCGAACGCCTGCGCACCACCATGGTCCAGCACCAGCCGCACATAGAGCGCAGCAATGGTGTAGGTCTTGCCGGTGCCGGCGCTGGCCTCTATCAGGCGGCTGCCATGCAGCGGAAAATCCAGCGCGTTCAGGGGCTGTGGCCGGTTCATTGTGCATCCTCTTCTTCTGCCTGCGGGTAGGCGGCAAAGCCCGGTTCAAGGTCAAGCAACAACCGGTACAGCGGCGCTGCATGCTGTTCAAAACCGGCTTCAAGCAGCTGGCCAAATCCGGCGAACTGGCGCTGCAGCACCGTTTCCCGGTCAAGCTCGCCGGCATGCTGGTAGCCACCTTCGTAGGCACTGCAGGCTGCCTGACGGCAGACATCGTCATCCTTGCCGTCAGCTTCGGCCTGCAACCAGGCCAGGGCCGTTTCAAAGGCCACCGGCAAGGGCTCGCACATGCCCTGCGCCCAGGCCCGCAGCCAGACAGCAACCTGATGGCGGGCGCTCTCCGGCTCCATGGGCTGCAGGCTGGCAACGCCGTCTTCGCCATACACCTCGGTGAGCACCCTGGCACCTGCGGCATGCAGCAGCACATGGCTGAAGACCGGTGCCAGCAGCCGCGACCAGCGCCAGCGTTTGTCTTTTTTCAGGGGTCCGGTCACCCGCTGCAGCAACACCGGCTGTGCGCCATCCGCATCCAGCCCGCTGGCGGCCAGCCAGGCGCGCAGGCCCGGCACGCCCTGCCCGTCTTCTGCCGTTGCCGGTACATCCAGCAACCACTGGCGCTCATCCGGCACCAGGCCCTGCCGGCGCTCAAGATAGCGCCCAAGCTGCACCTGCAAAGGCGCAACCAGCTCGGCCAGCAACTGCTCGCCAAAGCCCAGCAACGGCAAGGCACCGCTGCGCTGCATGCGGGCGGTTTCTGCTGCCAACGAAAACTCCGTGCCCCCGCGCGCGCCGGCTTCCAGCAGATGGCTCTTGATGCCATGGCTGGCCAGTGCATCCAGCGCAAAGGGCTCATCGTCTTCCTGCTGCTCGACACTGGCCTGCAGGTACACCTTGAAGCGCTGGGCAAAAAACTGTTGCACCGGCCTGCGCACAAAGCGCAACAGACTGCCGGGAGCCAGCGGTTCGTCCAGCAGCAGGGGCGGCAACGGGCCAGCGGCTGGCGTAACGGCGCTATCAGGCTGGTGCAGGGGTATCCACTCGGCCGCATAAGTGAAGCAGCCGTCACGGCTGCCGTCAAAGTAGGCGGCACTAAACGGCTGCAGCGGATGCTCGCAGGTAAGCGCCTGATCCAGCGGCTGGTCCGTACCGCTTTGCCAGCCCTGCGCCAGATGATCACGCAACTGGGCCACCAGCACCGACGGGGTGCACTCAGCGTTATCCTGCACATTGCGCCCCACCCAGCTGATGTACAGCATCTGCCGCGCCGCCAGCAGAGCTTCCAGCATCAGGTAGCGGTCATCCTCGCGACGCGAGCGGTCGCCCGGACGATAGGTGCCGGCCATCAGGTCAAAATCCAGCGGCGGCTGGATGCGCGGATAGTCGCCATCATTCATGCCCAGCAAGCACACCATGGCAAAGGGAATGCTGCGCATGGGCATCAGGGTACAAAAATTGATGGCTCCGGCCAGAAAACGCTGGCTGTCACGGCCGCCATCCAGCGCCTCCAGCCAGGCTTCGCGTGCCACCTGTAGCGGCAGGTCGCCGGTAAAATCGCCCAGCTCGCACGCCTGCTGCCAGCGCTCAAGTGCCTGATACAGCTGGTTCAGCAACAATTGTTCTTCTTGCTGCTGCGGGTCAAAAAAACGCTCCAGCAAGGCTGTAAAGCCAACCACCCATTGCCCAGGTGTGCGCTCTGCATGCAGCTCGCGCTCAAGGTCCGACAAGGCTTCCAGTAACACATACAGCGGTCCGGCTGCGGCCGCTTCCAGTCCGGCCACCTCGCCGTAAGACTCGATACCTTCCAGGGTTACATCCTGTCCCATGGCATAGCCGGCCAGCATGCGCCGCAAACCGAACGCCCAGGTGTTTTGCTCCAGCCCGTCCGGCAGGCCCAGACTGCCGCGCTGGCCGGCATCCAGCCCCCAGCGGATACCCGCCCCTTCCATCCAGCGTTGTAGCAGGGGCAAATCGGCTTCCTGCACACCGAAGCGCTGCCGCAGGGCCGGTACATCCAGCAGCGTCAGCAACTGGCTACGGGTCATGCGCAGGCGCGGCAACTGCAGCAACATCTCTAAAGCGATCAGCAGCGGCTGCTGCCCGCGCTGGCCCTGATCCGACAGGGCAAACGGCACGTAACTCGCCTCGCCCGGACGGAACTGGCCAAACACCGCCTGGATATGCGGCGCATAGCGGTCAATATCCGGCACCATGACGATGACGTCGCGGGGCTGCAGGTGCGGGTGGCGGGCAAAGCGGTCCAGCAGCTGATCGTGTAGCACCTCCACCTCGCGCTGCGGGCTGTGGGCACTGTGAAAGCGGATTGACTCGTCGTGCTGCACGTCTACCGGTTTCTTCCAGTGCTTACGGCTCTCATGCAGCGGGCGCAGATTAAGGATATCGCTTTGTAGCTGGCGCAGCAGGCTGTCCGGCTGCTCCTCGTGGAACAGGTCCACCTGCTGTTTATGTGCGGCAAACAGCGCCTCATACTGGTCACGGTTATCATGCTCTTGCAGCAGGGCAATATAGTCGCGTCCCTGCTTGCCCCAGGCAGCCAGCAGCGGATGGGCATGCTGATGCAGGTCGTTGTCATCCAGTTGCGCCGGCATGCTGTCACGCCGGCGATGGCGCGACAGGCTGCTACGCAGCAGGTCGCGGTCGGCCACAATATCGCCCCAGTAATACTGACAGGGGTTGTGCACGCACAGGATCACCTGGCAAAAACGCGCCATGGCGGCCAGCGCCTCCAGGGTTTGTGCCGGCAGCGAAGAAATGCCAAATACGATCACCCGCCGTGGCAATCCGGCCGGACGCCTGTCCAGCGCCTGCAGTACCTTGATAAAGCGGGGATGCACGCTGGCGCGGCTACCGGCCAGTGCCTCACTGCCAATATCCGTCTGCAGCTCGCGCCACAGGCGGGCCTGCCAGGCCAGGGTTTGCAGGCGCACATCGCTGTCGGCAGCCTCCGCGCCCGGTTCCAGCTGCAGCAGCTGGCGGCCTTCGCCGATACGGTCACGGCCCTGCGCCCAGTCCGCCAGCCAGTCGGCGCGGTACACCTGATACTGGTCAAAAATGTCGGCAATACGCTGGCATAACTGATAGCGCTTGCGCAGCTCGTCATCCTGCTGCAGAAAGCGGCGCAGAGGTGCAAAACAGGGCTCGTCCAGCAACTGCGGCAACAGGCGCATCAGCCGCCACTGCAGGCTAGCCTTGTCCAGCGGCGACTGTTGGGCCACTGTTTCGTCCTGCAACACCGCACGATAGGCCTGCCAGATAAAGCGCGCCGGCAGGCTGACCTGCAGCGCCGCAGCAATGCCCAGCCCGCTGTCGGCGGCCAGTGCCTGCTGTAGCCACTGCGCCATGCCGTTGCTCTGCACCAGGATGACTTCCTGCTCCAGCGGACACAGCGGATGGGCCTGCATCCAGTGCACCAGCAAGTCACGCAGCTGCTCCATCTGGTTGGCGTGGATTACCATAAAGCCGGGAGTCAGCCCCGCCTGCTCCTGCATACCTGTTTTCCTTATAAACTATTGGATATAAATCTTTAAGGAAACGCTGAATAAAACTGTAACGCGTCATTCTGCGCGAGCGTAGCGAGTCGCAGAATCCATGGATGCTGCGGCTGCGCGCAGCATGACACCTCTGCGATACGGCTTCCTTTTCGAGCCCATCAATTTATTCAGTACTTCCTTAACCGTTCCGGTTTGATTTTAAATGGTCATTACATAATAATCGCGGCATGCCGCTACTTCTGGTCAAAGGCGGCTGATCTTTTACCATAAATCGACCAACGTCTAAAAGACGTACGACCAAGGTGCGTGTTTTAGTACAACCGCTTGATTTCAGCAATCAACTCGACAGCGATCCCTCCGGAGAAAATAATCAATGAAATTGAAAGCAATCGCTCAAACCGTGAGCCTCAGCGCACTGGGTCTGGCCATGGCCAT
>CAZVDA010000042.1:0-12312 GCA_964625365.1 uncultured Thiopseudomonas sp.
AGCAGGTCGGCCACGTTGACCGGTTGCAGGCGGTCGATATCTTCACGGGTAAACACGCTGACAGCAGCGGTGGTGTCGGCTTTGTCCTGTGCGCCACGGTTGGCGGTAATGACAGTATCGGACAGTTTAAGCGCAGCTTCGGTATCCAGGTCGGTGGCAGCCGAAACGGCAAAAGGCAGGGCGGCAACGGCCAGCGCCAGGCGGGTAAATTTCATCAGGAAGTATCCTCAAAAGGTAGATCAGCTTTCGAGGAGGGCAGGGGCAAACGCAGAATGACACACGGCAGGCGCAGACGACGCTTGACGGTGCAGCCCTCCGCAACACCAGTCGCATGCAGCAGGCAGGTCTCCGGGCTGGCGATAAACCTGTATTCCTTCCCGGAGTGTTCCAGTGGCTGTTACACAGGCGTGCCGTAAAGGCGTCGCGTACCGTTGCGGGGGCAGCGCAGTGCGGACAAGGTCCGCCTGACTTCCCTTTTAAGGCCGTAGTGACGGCCACCTTGATGCAATAGTGGCGCGCACATTAAACGTCAATCCGTCAATGGTCAAGCCGTGGCCGCCGGATGGCTGCCACGAAAAGGGTGCGCTCAGGCGTGTTCCTGGTCGTCGTGGTCGCCCTTGCCGTTACGGGCCAGCGCACCGCGCATCTTGATGTTGAGAATTTCCACGCCAAAGGAAAAGGCCATGGCGAAGTAGATGTAGCCCTTGGGCACATGCACGTCGAAGCCTTCGGCGATCAGCAGGGTGCCGACCATGATCAGGAACGATAGCGCCAGAATTTTTAGCGTCGGGTGCTCTTCGATAAAGCGGCTGATGGCGGCGGCTGACAGCAGCATGACGATTACCGAGGTCATGATGGCGGCCACCATCACCGGAATGTGCTGTACAAGGCCAACGGCGGTAATCACCGAATCCAGCGAGAAAATGATGTCAATCACGGCGATCTGCGCCAGTACCAGCACAAAACTGCCGGCGCCCTTGATGTTGGGCATGTCGTCTTCGCTGCCTTCCACGCTGTGCCAGATTTCCAGCGTGCTTTTCAGCAGCAGGAACAAACCACCGCCGATCAGGATGATGTCGCGCCCGGAAATACCGACACCGGCAATGCTGAACAGGTCATTGGTCAGGCGCATGACCCAGGTCAGCGACAACAGCAACAGGATGCGGGTGACCATGGCCAGCGTGATGCCGAAGAAGCGGGCCTTGGCCTGCAGCTGCTTGGGCAGGCGGTTGACCAGAATGGAGATGAAGATGATGTTGTCGATGCCGAGGACGATTTCCAGGGCGGTCAGGGTGAGGAAAGCAGCCCAGATTTCAGTATCGGTTAGCCAGTGCCACATGGTGGAGTCTCGGAAAAAGGGAGTGAGCGAAGTAGGGTTGTGTGCGCCCCGTCAAGGTGGTGCACGGGATTTGAGTAATTTTACTCGGGATTGTTCAGCTGCTGTTCAAGAATTTCAAGCTGCTCCATGCTGTCGAGCCACTGCATTTCCAGTTCCTCGCAGTCCTGCTTGAGCCGGCTCTGGTCAGCCAGCAGCTGTTTGAGGCGGTCTTTGGCGTCGGCTTCGTACAGGCTGTTGTCGCCCAGTTGCTGCTCGATGGCGTCCAGTTCGGCCTGTTTTTTACCCAGTTGGGCTTCCAGCTTGTCGGCCTGTTTGCGGTGCGGGGCCAGTTGCTGGCGGATGGCGGCTGCGGCCTGGCGCTGGGCCTTGCGGTCGGTGCGGCTGTCGCTGTCGTTGCTGGTGGCCGGGGTGTCGCTGCTGCGCTGGCTGTGTTGCTGGCGCAGGCGGAACTCCTGCAGCCAGCGGGCGTAGTCGTCCAGTTCGCCATCAAATTCGATCATCTGGCCGTCAGCCACCAGCATAAATTCGTCCACAGTGGACTTGAGCAGGTGGCGGTCGTGGGAGACCAGCAGCATGGCGCCCTGATAATGTTGCAGCGCTTCGCCCAGCGCATGGCGCATTTCCAGGTCCAGGTGGTTGGTGGGCTCGTCAAGCAGCAGCAGGTTGGGTTTTTGCCAGGCGATCAGCGCCAGTGCCAGCCGGGCTTTTTCACCGCCGGAAAAATTCACCACCGGCTCGTCGCAGCGGTTGCCACGGAAGTCGAAACCGCCCAGGAAATCGCGCAGCTTTTGTTCGGTCTGTTCGGGGGCGATGCGTTGCAGGTGCAACAGCGGGCTGGCCTTGGCGTCCAGACTGTCCAGCTGGTGCTGGGAAAAGTAGCCGATGGCCAGGTTCTCGCCCAGTGTCAGCTCGCCATCCAGTAGCGGCAGTTCGCCGGACAGGCTTTTGATCAGCGTAGATTTGCCGGCACCGTTGGGGCCGAGCAGCGCCACGCGCATGCCGGGCATCAGTTGCAGATTGGCCTGGCGTACGATGATTTTGTCGCCATGGCCCAGGCTGGCCTGTTTCAGGCTGAGCAGGGGTGATGAGGTTTTGTCCGATTCACGGAAGCTGAAATGGAAGGGTGAATCAAAGTGTGCCGGGGCCAGTTCTTCCATGCGCTCCAGTGCCTTGACCCGGCTTTGCGCCTGCTTGGCCTTGCTGGCCTTGGCCTTGAAGCGGCGGATAAAGTCCTGCATGTGGGCCCGTTCGGCCTGTTGTTTTTCAAAGGCTTGCTGCTGCTGGAGCATGCGCTCGGCGCGGGCGCGTTCAAAAGCACTGTAGCCGCCCCGGTAGACCACCAGTTTCTGGCGCTCAAAGTGCACGATCTGCTGTACCACCGCATCCATAAAGTCGCGGTCGTGGGAAATCAGCAGCAGGGTGCCGGGGTACTGTTGCAGCCAGCCTTCCAGCCAGAGGATGGCGTCCAGATCCAGGTGGTTGGTGGGCTCGTCGAGCAGCAGCAGGTCGGACGGGCACATTAAGGTATGCGCCAGGTTCAGGCGCATGCGCCAGCCGCCGGAAAAGGCCGATACCGGCCGTTCCATTTCGGCTTCGGCAAAGCCCAGACCGGCCAGCATGCGGCGGGCACGGCTGTCGGCGGTCCAGAGTCCGGCCGAATCCAGCTCGGCATGCAGCCGGCCTACGGCATCGCCGTCTTCGGCCTGCTCGGCTGCTGCCAGTTGCTGCTGCAGCTCGCGCAGGCGGGTGTCGCCATCCAGCACATAGTCCAGTGCGCTGCGTTCCAGTGCGGTGACTTCCTGCTGCATGTGGGCAATGCGCCACTGGGCAGGAATCAGGCAGTCGCCGCTGTCGGCCTGCAACTGGCCCTGCAGCAGGGCAAACAGGCTGGACTTGCCGGCCCCGTTGGCACCCACCAGGCCGACCCGGTGGCCGGGGTTGACGGTGAGTTCGACATGGTCAAGCAGGCGCAGCGGGCCGCGTTGCAGGCTGAGGTTTTGGAGGCGGATCATGGTGAGGAGGTGCCATTCTGGAGGGTGGAAAACTGGGCGTGCATGGTAACCGTTCTGTGGCGGTGCAGCCAGCAGGGCGCAGTTTGCTTTAAACTGGCACTTTTTAATCAGGGACTGCATGGCATGAAAGATTCGTATGTACTGGTGACGGGCGGTGCCGGCTATATCGGTTCGCATACCTGTGTCGAGCTGCTGGACGCCGGTTACCGGTTGCTGGTGCTGGATAATTTATCCAATTCCTCGCGTGAATCGCTTCGGCGGGTGCGCCAGATCACCGGCCAGTCGCTGGAGTTTGTCGAGGGCGATATCCGTTCGCTGGCTGATTTGCGCACGCTGTTTGCCAGATACCGGATACAGGCCGTGGTGCATTTTGCCGGCCTCAAGGCGGTGGGCGAGTCGGTGGCCCAGCCGCTGCGCTACTATCAGAATAACGTTGCCGGCACCCTTAACCTGCTGCAGGTGATGGACGAGCATGACTGCCGCCGGCTGGTGTTCAGTTCCTCGGCCACTGTATATGGCGATCCGGCGTCGGTGCCGATCCGTGAGGATTTTCCGCTATCGGCCACCAACCCCTATGGCCGCTCCAAGCTGATCATCGAAGACATGCTGCGTGATCTGGTGGCGGCTGACAGCCGCTGGGCGGTGGCGCTGCTGCGTTATTTCAATCCGGTGGGTGCCCATGAGTCCGGCCTGATCGGCGAAGACCCGCAGGGCACACCCAACAATCTGATGCCCTATATCACCCAGGTGGCGGTGGGCCAGCGCGAGAGCCTGCAGGTGTTTGGCGGCGACTATCCGACGCCTGATGGCACGGGCGTGCGTGACTATATTCATGTGGTGGATCTGGCCAAAGGGCATATCAAGGCGTTGCAGGCGCTGGATGAGCCGCGTTTGCTGACGGTCAATCTGGGCACGGGGCAGGGCTATTCGGTGCTGGAGATGGTGGCGGCGCTGGCGCGGGCTTCTGGCCGTGAAATCCCTTATCAGATCGTCGCCCGGCGGGCCGGGGATGTGGCGGCCTGCTATGCCGATCCGTCGCTGGCCCTGCAGCTGCTGGATTGGCGGGCCGAGCTGGGGCTGGAGCGTATGTGTGCCGATAGCTGGCGCTGGCAAAGCCGCAATCCGCAGGGGTATAGCTGACAGGTGTGTTTTGCCCTTTGGTGGGGCAGGGCAGGCGGGACGCTGCGTAACGCTGACGCTGCCACGGCCGCCTTTTGGGCGTCCATGGCGCTAAGGCGTTACTCCGGTTCCGCCTGCCCTGCGGCGCATCATGGCGTTGTTTGAGGGTGGCCCGGCTGCGCCGGGCTGCTGTCGCGAGGGGTTGTAAGTTCGTGTGAGTCTATCCGTCATTCCGCGCGTAGCGTAGCGGAGTCGCGGAATCCGGTGGCGTGGCCCCTGCGACTGGCACGCAGGGTGACGGTATCAACCTCGCCATCCGCATGTAGCCCGTTGTTACAGGTTTTGCTCGGCTACTTCGCGCAGGTACTTGAACAGTTTACGGGCGGCGGTGGGTGGTTTTTCGCGGGCGCGTTCGTGCTGGGCATGGCGGACCAGGCCGCGTACGTGCTGGCTGTCAATGTCGGGGTAATCCTGCATCAGTTCCTGCAGGGCTTCGTCGCCTTCGTCCAGCAGCCGGTCGCGCCAGCGTTCCAGGCGGTGAAAGCGGTTGTTGTATTCGCGGCTGGTGCTGTCGAACTGCTCCAGGATCTGCTGGATGGCGTCAATGTCATGGCCGCGCAGCAGCTTGCCCAGGTACTGGTTGTGCCGTTTGCGGGCAATGTGCTTGGTGTGTTTGGCGTTTTCTGCCAGCGCCCGCAGCAGCGCGTCGTTGAGCGGCAGGCGGGCGAGGATGTCCGGCTTGAGCTCTGCCAGCCGTGCGCCCATATCCTGCAGCGCCAGAAACTCGCGCTTGATCTGGGATTTGCTTTTTTCCTCGATGAAATCGTCTTCAACTGGATCGGACATGGTTTTTCCTGTGGTAGGCGGGGATTTCTGCTAGGCTTCCCCGTTATTTGTTTGCGGTGGAGTATACAGCATGAGCGGCATTAAACAGTCCGGTCCGGCAGCCATTTCCGGCCTGCAGGCGCAGGTTGAGCAAATTCTCGATGAGGCCAGACGCCAGGGTGCCAGCGCCTGCGAGGTGGCTGTCAGCCTGCAGGACGGCCTGACCGCCAGCGTGCGCCAGCGCGAGGTGGAATCGGTCGAATTCATCCGTGATCAGGGCTTTTCCATTTCGGTGTACTGCGGCCAGCGCAAGGGCTCGGCCAGCACCACGCTGATGGGGCCGGATGCCATTCGTGAAACCGTATCGGCGGCGCTGGCCATTGCCCGCCACACCTCGGAGGACGACTGTGCCGGTCTGGCCGATGCACAGCTGATGGCCCGCGAGCTGCCGGATCTGGACCTGTGGCATCCCTGGGATCTGTCGCCGGAACAGGCCATTGCGCTGGCGCTGGAGTGCGAGGCCGCTGCCTTTGCCGCCGACAGCCGCATCACCAATGCCGACGGCACCAGCGTGGATACGGGTAGCGGCTGCACCGTGTATGGCAACAGTCATGGTTTTATTGGCGGCTATGCCGGTACCTCGCACAGCATCAGCTGCGTGATGATTGCCGGTGAAGGCGAGCAGATGCAGCGCGATTACTGGTATGACCATGGCCGCCAGGCCGATGCACTGGACGGTGTACAGGCCATTGGCCGTAAGGCTGCCGAGCGCACGGTCAGCCGGCTGGGCGCACGGCCGGTACCGACCTGCAGTGTACCGGTGCTGTTTGCTGCCGAGGTGGCCGGCGGACTGTTCGGCCACCTGATGGGGGCGATTTCCGGTGGCAGTCTGTACCGCAAGGCATCCTTTTTGGTGGATGCTCTGGGCGAGCCGCTGTTTCCCGACTGGTTTACCCTTGACGAGCGTCCCCTGCTGCGCGGCGGGCTGAACAGCAGCGCGTTCGATGGCGATGGCCTGGCTACGCGCGAGCAACCGTTTATCAAGGATGGCCAGCTGGTCAGTTACATGCTCAGTACCTACTCGGGGCGTAAACTAGGCATGCCCAGCACCGCCAACGCCGGGGGGGCACGCAACCTGTTTGTTAGCCATGGCCAGCAAGATCAGGCGGCACTGCTCAAACAGATGGGTACCGGCCTGCTGGTGACCGAGCTGATGGGGCAGGGGCTGAACATGGTGACGGGCGATTATTCACGCGGTGCCGGCGGCTACTGGGTGGAAAACGGCGAGATCCAGTTTCCGGTGCAGGAAGTGACCATTGCCGGCAACCTGCGGGATATGTACCGCAATCTGGTAGCGATTGGTTGCGATCTGGATAGGCGCGGCAGCATTCGTACCGGCTCGGTGCTGCTGGAGTCGATGAAGGTGGCGGGGCAGTAAGCCGCGTCAGGGCGCAGGCCGGCACAGCCAGTGCAGGTAGCGCCCCAGGGGGCCCAGTGCAGGATGGCGGCGGTAAGCCAGCTCGGTGGCGACCAGTTCGTCGTCGGCAATCTTCTGGCGAAACTGCGGCTGCATGTAATCGTGAAATACGCGAATGCCGCTGCGCTGGTGGATCTGCCAGCCGCTGGCTGCCAGCAGCTGCCCTATTTCTCCCGGGTCCAGTGGCTGTTGCGGCGTCAGGCCACCCTCATCGCCGGCAAAGCGCTGGCGGGCCAGTTTGCGCAGGTTGCCCTTTATCAGGTTGTGCAGCACCAGTGCATCCTTGTTGTAAAACGCCAGCGACAGCCAGCCATCGTCCTTGATGAGCGGGCGCAGCGCGGCAATCAGTGCTGCAGGCTCGGCCAGCCATTCCAGTACCGCATGGCACAGGATCAGGTCGAAGGGCGCGGGCGAACGGGCGGCCAGCTGTTGCCAGTCGCAGTGCAAAAAGCGGGCTTCTATTCCCGCCGCAGAAAAATGGCTGCGGGCCTGCTCCAGCATGGGGGCACTGGGTTCGGCCAGGGTCAGGTCGTGTCCTTGCCGGGCCAGCCAGAGTGCCATGTGGCCCAGTCCGGCGCCAATATCCAGAATACGCAGGGGACGTGCGGGCAGGGCTTCCTGCAGGTCGGCCTGCAACACGGCCAGACGGATTGCGCCCTTGTTGTTGCCGTAGATTTTTTGCGCAAAGCGTACGGCCAGGTCGTCAAAGTGGTGATCGTGCAGGTTGCTCAAGATCAAAGCCCCATTCGCCACCAGGGTTTGGCTTTTTCCGGCTTTTCAGCCAGCGGGCATTCGGGGCGTTTGCCGTAGTCATCGTCCTTGCACGGATTGACCCGCTTGCGGTCGGCCAGCGTGGTTTGCCGAACGTAGAGCGTGGCGACTTCGGTTTGCATCAGTGTGTTGCCCTGTTCATCCAGCAACTGAATGTACAGCTGGTGCTCGCCACGGTTTACCTCGTCAATGCGCCAGCTGTCTGCCTCGCTGGCGGGCCCATAGGCGGCACCGTCAAGCCAGGCCTGGTAACGGTGTCCGGGCAACAGGTCTGGCGTGCTGCGAACCTGGATCTCTATGCTGCGCGCGGTGTTGCGCAGGGTGCTGTCTGCCGCAGGGCTTAACAAAATAAGCGACTGGTAGGGTGGCGGCGGTGGTGCCAGTTGCTGTTTGAGCCCGGCCGGTGGCTTGAGCTTGATCATGCGCTGGCCGGCCGGCATGCGGTTGACCGGCTTGAGCTCTACGGTGCTGTGTGTGGTGGCTCCGGGTGGCGGCTGGTCGCTGAATACGCGCTGGCCGCTGGCGTCGGTGTAGCTGTAGATCTGAGCCTGCAGCGGCGTCGCCGTACACAGGCCCAGACACAGCAGGGTAGCCGTTACAAACGGGTTCATCGGGCACGCCGTGCCGGACTGTTCACGCTGGTCCGCTGGATGATCAGGGTTAGTGCGGAGCTTTCCTGCACTACGCGCTCGCCCGACATGACGCGCACGGCAATACTGTGCTCGCCCCGGGGCAGGTTGCTGGCCGGCAGGGTAATGCTGCGGATGGCGTCGCCATGGGGCTGGCCGTCTACCATCAGTTGCAGGCGGTGGCCGCTGGCCAGCCGTGGCTGGATGTCGATGTCCAGCAGCAGGTTGCCGTCATTGGCGCGAACACTGCTGCCATCATCATGGCCCTTGATCGCCAGTTGCTGATAAGGCCCGCTGGCGCTGGCGGCGTCTTCATCGCTGGCGACCGGGGAGGATTTTTTACGCACCTTGGGCATTTGCGTGCGGTTGATTTCCGGCAGCTTGACCTCTTCGGCGTTGACATCCAGAGGCGGCTTGTCGGTAAACACCCGGTTGCCGTGGGCGTCGGTGTACTGATAGACCTCGGCGGACAGGCCGGTGCAGACCAGCGCAGCGCCAAGCAATAGCCAGGAAAAACGCATACAAACCTCCGGGGCAGAACAGATGGTTGCTGGAAAAGAAGCAGTCATACAGGCAACTGTGCCGGTTTTGACAGGCCGGCTCTGGTATTTGCTGCTGCCAGCGTTCAGAATAACACGATTGCCTCGGCCCTGTTGTGGGCTGTTAGCCGTTTTGGAGACCCCGATGTTGAAGTCGCTTGAATTGATTGAACAGCACCATGTGAAATGGATCGACCTTCGTTTTACCGACATTCGCGGGCAACAACATCACCTGACCCTGCCGGCACGCAACCTCGATGAAGACTTTTTCGAGCAGGGTGCCATGTTTGACGGCTCCTCCATGCCGGGCTGGAAGGGCATCGAAGCCTCCGACATGCTGCTGCTGCCGGACGATGACAGCGCCGTGCTGGACCCCTTCACCGAAGAAAAAACCCTGATTCTGGTGTGTGACGTGATCGAGCCTTCGACCATGCAGGGGTACGACCGCGATCCGCGTGCGCTGGCCCAGCGTGCCGAGGATTACCTGAAAGCCACCGGCATTGGTGACAGCTTCTGGGTGGGGCCGGAGCCGGAGTTTTTCATTTTTGACCAGGTGCAGTACAAGGCCGGCATGTCGGGTGCCATGTTCAAGATCCACTCCGCCCAGGCAGCCTGGAACAGCGATGCCGAGCAGGAAGGCGGCAACCGTGGCCACCGCATTGCCGTACGTGGCGGTTACATGCCGGTCGCACCCAATGATCCCGACCATGAAATCCGCACTGCGATGTGCAACGCACTGGAAGAAATGGGTCAGGAAGTCGAGGTGCACCACCACGAGGTGGCCACTGCCGGCCAGAACGAAATTGGCGTCAAGTTCAATACGCTGGTGACCAAGGCCGACGAGGTGCAAACCCTCAAATATGTGGTGCGCAACGTGGCCGACGCCTATGGCCGCACCGCCACCTTTATGCCCAAACCGCTGCATGGCGACAATGGCTCGGGCATGCATGTCCACATGTCGATTACCGCCGACGGCAAAAACATCTTTGCCGGTGAGGGCTACTCGGGCCTCTCTGACACGGCGCTGTATTTTATGGGCGGCATCATCCGCCACGCCAGGGCGCTCAATGCGCTGACCAACCCCTCGACCAACTCCTACAAGCGGCTGGTGCCCGGCTTTGAGGCGCCGGTGATGCTGGCCTATTCGGCACGCAACCGCTCAGCCTCCATCCGCATTCCTTACGTCACCAGCCCGCGTGGCCGGCGTATCGAGGCGCGTTTCCCCGATCCTTCGGCCAACCCCTACCTGGCCTTTGCCGCGCTGCTGATGGCCGGTCTGGACGGTATCCAGAACCGCATTCATCCCGGTGATCCGGCTGATAAAAACCTCTACGACCTGCCACCGGAAGAGTCCCGTCATATCCCGCAGGTGTGTGGCAGCCTCAAGGAAGCACTGGATGCGCTGGATGCCGACCGTGATTTCCTGTTGCGTGGCGGTGTGTTCAGCAATGATTTTATTGATGCCTATATCGAACTGAAGTCTGCCGAAGACCTGCGTGTGCGCACTTTTGTGCATCCGCTGGAGTATGAGCTGTATTACAGCTGCTAAGGCTGTCCCCTGCGGAGCTGTGGACGGCTCCGCGCTTCATCCGGCGGCCTGTGCCGCCCCGCTCCGAGTTGTCATGCAATACCTCTTCCCCCTGCTGGCCGTGTTGTCCTGGGCCGGCAATACCGTGATCACCAAACTGTCAGCCGGCAGCATCGAGCCCACCGAAATCGGCTTTTACCGCTGGGTGTGGGCGGCGCTGCTGCTGACGCCCTTTGTGCTGCGCCAGACGCTGCGCAGCTGGCCGGTTATCCGTCCCAATCTGGGCAAGATTGCCATTATGGGCACGCTGGGCATGGCCATGTTCCAGAGCCTGATGTACTTTGCCGCGCAATACACCACGGCGGCCAATATCGGCATTGTGCAGGCGCTGATTCCGGCTGTTTCGCTGGCGCTGGCGGTGTGGGTGCTGCAGCAGCGGCTGAGCGCGGCGGCGGTGATTGGCGCGGCGACCGCATTTGTCGGGGTCATGGTGGTGGTGACCAACGGTGAGCCGGCATCCTTGCTGGCGCAGGGCATTAACCGGGGCGATGCCCTGATGGTGCTGGCGGTGCTGTCCTATGCGCTGTACAGCACCTTGCTCAAGCACTGGCTGGTGCCGATTCCGGCGCTGCAGATGTTGTATTTGCAGATGCTGGTAGCGATTGTGGTGCAGTTGCCGCTGTTTGTGCTGCAGCCGAAAACCGGCCTGAATGCCGACAACTTGCCGCTGGTGCTCTATGCCTGTGTGGCGGCGTCGATTGTCGCGCCGCTGGCCTGGATGCATGGCGTGCGGCTGATGGGGCCCAGCCGTATTGCGATCTTTTTCAACCTGATGCCGATTCTCAGCCTGTTTGTGGCAGCGCTCACCCTGGGTGAGCGCATTGAGCCCTATCACTGGCTGGGCACCGGTATCATCATTGCCGGCGTGCTGGTGGCCGAGCGCTGGAAGGCGCCGGCCTGAGGTTAGAGCGGAAAACGGCGGGGAATATACTGGCCCTTGCCGGGTGCCTCGGCATCGCGCAGGCAGTTCCAGGTGTAATCCAGCGCGGACTGTACGGCACTGCGCAGTTCCTGGCCCAGTGCCAGACGTCCGGCCAGGGCGCTGGCCAGCGTACAGCCGGAACCATGGTATTTGCCGGGCAGGCGCTGCTGAATCAGGGTATGGCGGCTGCCGCCGGCCAGATACAGGCGGTTGTGCAGCTCATTTTCAGGGCCGTGGCCGCCGGTAATCAGCAGGTTTTTGCAGTGCTTGAGCAGCACGTCGGCGCACTCATCGGCGCTGCCGCCGGGCAGCTCGGCCAGCATCTGCGCTTCCGGCAGGTTGGGGGTGACGATATGCGCCAGCGGCAGCAGTTCTTCGCGCAGCACATAGCCCACATCATCTTCGCCCAGCGAACCGCCGCCTTCGGCACGCAGTACCGGATCGCAGACCACCGGGGAGTCCGGCGTCATGTGAATCACCTCGCAGGCGGTACGCACCATTTCCGCGGAGCCCAGCATGCCCAGCTTGATGGCCGACACCGGCACATCGTTGAGGATGGCGCGGGCCTGCGCGACGATCCAGTCATGGTCCAGCACACGGAAATCGCTGACGTTGACCGTGTCCTGAATGGTCAGCGCAGTAATGGCCGGAGCCGCGTGACACTGTTGCGCGGCGATGGCTTCAATGTCGGCCTGCAGGCCGGCGCCACCAATGGGGTCGTGACCGGACAGGCACAGGACAATGGGGCGTGAATTGTGGCGATTCATGGTAGGGCGATTCCTTGTGGTGGCAGATCAGCTGTCGGGGCGTTGTGGAGTATCCGTATTGCTGTCGCCAGCATCTTCAGGGCGGGTGTTGTCGTCTGTAGCAGGTTCGGGATGGGCCGGTTCGGGGGTGATGCCGCGTGCGCGCAGCCAGCCGAGTGCGCGGTCGCGGGCCTGTCCCGGCGTTGCGGCGTTGGCCAGCATGTTTTTTTGCACACGGATACCGGCGCGGCGCATCTTGCGGCGTACCCGTGACGAGGCACCCATGAAAATGATGCCGATGCCCTGGGTGTGATAGTCGTCAATCACGCCGCTGAGGGCGGCCAG
>CAZVDA010000043.1:0-12272 GCA_964625365.1 uncultured Thiopseudomonas sp.
TCAACCCCGAAAGGCACCCAGAAAAACGTGTCGGTATGTGTGTGGATTAAGTCGCCCGGCAGGTTTCCTGCAAAGCGGCGCGTTTTATAGCACAGCCCGCAGCAAAAGGCCAGTTTTTCTGAGCAAAACCGGGGAATGGCTGCACCAGACGGTCCTATACAATTCGAAGTCGTCAAGTATGCGTTACCGGCACAACAAGGCAATGTTGATGAAATTCGATGCGCGAGCCAGGCACATCACGTCTAGTTTGTACTACTGCGTCCCAGCGCAGGATAGTCTGTGTAGCCCGTAGCATCTGCGCTGTAGATGGTGCTGGCGTTCAGCGAATTCAGCTCGGCTCCGCGCGCAAAGCGCTCGGGCAGGTCGGGGTTGGCCATGAAGATGCGGCCAAAAGCCACGGCATCGGCAGCACCGCTGGCAATCACGGCTTCGGCCTGCTCGGCGCTAAAACCATCGTTGGCAATGAATGTGCCCGGGTACAGCTTGCGCATGTGCTGGCCAATCGGCAGCACGCCGTCTTTCAGCTCCTCACGTGAGAAGATGAAGCCCAGCTTGCGCGCTGCAATCTGCTCGGCCACATAGCTGAACAAGGCCACAGGGTTGCTGTCGTGCATGCTGTGCGTGTTGCTCATGGGGTTCAGGTGTACGCCAATGCGTTCGGCAGGCCAGACGTGCAGCAAAGCATCCAGCGTTTCCATCAGGAAACGGGCGCGGTTTTCGATGCTGCCGCCGTATTGATCCGTGCGCTGATTGCTGCCGTCGTGCAGAAACTGGTCAAACAGATAGCCGTTGGCGGCATGGACTTCGATGAAGTCAAAGCCCGCTTCTTTGGCGTTGCGTGCGGCTTGCACAAAGTCTTGTACCACAGCGGCCACTTCGTCAGTCTCCAGCGCGCGCGGCACGGCGTAGGGACGCTTGGGGCGCAGCACATTCACCTCCCCCTCAGCCGCAATCGCACTGGGAGCAACAGGCAGTTGGCCACCGAGCAGCTCCGGGTCGGAAATGCGTCCCACATGCCACAGTTGCAACGCGATGTGACCGCCTTCAGCATGCACCGCGTCGGTGACACGCTTCCAGCCTGCTACCTGCTGCGCCGACCAGATGCCGGGCGTGTTGGGGTAGCCCACACCCATGGGTGATACCGAGGTAGCTTCAGTAAAGATCAGCCCCGCACCGGCACGCTGGCGGTAATACGTCACCTGCAAATCGCCGGGCGCACGGCCTTCAAAAGCACGCATACGGGTCAGCGGTGCCAGAAGGACGCGGTTGGGCAGAGTAACGGAACCAATCTGGAAAGGTATTTGAAGATGGGACATATTGATCTCTCTATATTTGAGGAAACGCTGAAAAAAACTGTAACGCGTCATTCTGCGCGAGCGTAGCGAGAATGACTAGGAGATATACGCGGCAATGGCCGATAAACTCCAGCGACAGCAGCCCGGCAAAGCCGGGCCACACCCTCTCAACCAGTAGGTGGCTATCCGGTGCTGGTCAAGGTCTGTGCCAGGCATCAGCACCTGTGACGAAGCTCGCTTCGGCGCGGGTGCGTTAGCCGCAGCACAGACCTTGACCAGCAGCCAGCCACCGCCCTGCAAACAAACCCATCAAGGCTGCTGCCACCCCCCACCCAGCGCACTAACCAGCTGCACGCTGGCCGTCAGGCGGCTGGTTTGCAGATTCAGCAGGGTACGCTCGGCGCTGTGGGCACTGGTCAGCGCAGTACTGACCTGTAGAAAGTCCACCATGCCAGCCTCGTACTGGTTTTCAATCAGGCGCAGGGCATCCCGGGCTGCGGCCAGCGCCTCGGCCTGTACCTGCTGCTCCCGCTCCAGACTGGCCAGTTGCACCAGTGCGTCTTCCACCTCGGCAATGGCTTCCAGTGTGGCCTGGCGATAGCGGGCGACCTGCTGGTCGTAGGCGGCCTCGGCCTGTTGCAGCCTGGCGCGGCGTGCTCCGGCATCAAACAGGCGCAAGTCGAGCTGCGGGCCTAGCGACCAGAAACGGTTGGGCGTACTGACCAGCCCCGACCAGGCATCAGCACGATAGCCGCCACTGGCGCTGAAACTAAAGGTAGGAAAATAGGCAGTTTTGGCCACGCCTATCTCGGCATTGGCAGCTATCACCTTTTGCTCGGCCGAAGCAATATCGGGACGCCGTTCCAGCAGGCTGGATGGCAGGCTGTGCGGCAACGGCGGCATGGCCGGCAATCCGTCGGCAGCAGCCAGCGTAAAGCCGCTGGCCGGACGGCCCAGCAACAGGGCTACCGCATGCTGGACGCGGGCACGCTGGCTGTGCAGATCCAGTTGCTGGGCTTCGGCACTTTTTAGCTGGGTCAGCGCCTGGCTGACATCGGCACGGGTCACCATACCGACCTGATAGCGGCTTTCACTAATGCGCAGCACCCGCTGGTAGGCTTCGATATTGGCGGCGGCAATGCGTAGCTGCTCGTCGAGACTGCGTAGCTGAATGTAATTTTGCACCAGCAAACTTTGCTGGCTCAGGCGCAGTGCAGCCCAGTCGGCGGCACTGGCCTCCAGCCGTGCCTGGCCGGCTTCAACCTGGCGACGCACCTCGCCCCACAGGTCAAGCTGCCAGCCCAGGCCCAGCTGCACGTTGCGGCTTTTACTGCTTTCACCACGGCCCTGCTGTGAACGGGTATCACCGGCCTGGGAGCCAAGCTGCGGGTAAAGCGCGGAGCGGCTACCGCCCAGTGCCGCGCTAGCCTCGCGCCAGGCGGCCTCGGCGGCTGCCAGGTTCTGGTTGCCCTGCTCCAGCGCGGCCAGTAGGCGGGCCAGCTCCTCATCCTCATACAGCTGCCACCAGCTGCTGCTGTCGGCCCGGGCCGGCTCGGCGACTTTCCAGCCATCGCTGGCGGCAAAGTCTGCTGGCAGTACCTGTTCGGGACGGACATAGTCCGGGCCTAGCATGCAGCCGGACGCCAGCATGATGGCGGCTGCCAAAAAACCTGTTTTGAACACTGGAAACTCCATGGTTGGGCAAGGAAGGGGGCAAATGCGCCCTAGCATACCGGATCAGGCCGCTGCAGCCTGCGGTTTACGCCGTCTTTACTTACCGGCGCAGCATTATATCCGGCGTGTGGTTCCTGCTAACCTGTGCCTTTGTAACCATCCACGCAGGAGATTCGCGATGAGCAATGCCTATGTTCCGCCGGCCGTCTGGCAGTGGCAGGAAAAAGACGATAACACGTACGCCAGCATCAACCGCCCCACCGCCGGTGCCCGCTTTGAGCAAAAGCTGCCGGTGGGCCGCCACCCGCTGCAGTTGTATTCACTGGCCACACCCAATGGCCAGAAGGTCAGCATTCTGCTGGAAGAGCTGCTGGAGCTGGGCATACCGGAAGCCGAATACGATGCCTGGTTGATCAACATTGGCCGGGGCGACCAGTTTGGCAGCGATTTTGTGGCCATCAACCCCAACTCGAAAATTCCCGCCCTGCTCGACCATAGTCAGACACCTCCGCTGGCGGTGTTCGAGTCGGGTTCGATCCTGCTGTATCTGGCGGAGAAATTCGGCCATTTCATCCCCAAAGACCACATCGGGCGCACCCGCTGCCTGTCCTGGCTGTTCTGGCAAATGGGTTCCGCACCCTATCTGGGTGGCGGTTTTGGTCATTTTTATGTGTATGCCGGTGAAAAATACGAATACGCCATCAACCGCTTTACCATGGAAGCCAAGCGCCAGCTTGATGTGCTGGACCAGCATCTGGCCCGGTCCGAGTACATGGCCGGCAGTGACTACAGTATTGCCGATATTGCCATCTGGCCCTGGTATGGCGGAGTGGCCTGTGGTGATGTGTACGGCGCGGTGGAATTTCTGCAGGCCGGCGACTACCGCAACCTGCTGCGCTGGCAGGCGCAGATTGCCAAACGCCCTGCCGTGCAGCGCGGACGGCTGGTCAACCGCACTGAAGGCGGCCTGCCGGAAAGGCACAGCGCAGCCGACTTTGACAGGCTGCTGTAAGCCTGTCTGCAGGCTATAAACAAGCAAGCCCGCTGGGGTAGCGGGCTTGTTATATGGCAACGGGTCAGCAGGCGACGGGTTATAGCAGCTCGCCGGATTGCTGGTCGGCATGGTAGGACGAGCGCACCAGCGGGCCGGATGCGACGTTCTTGAAGCCCATTTTCAGCCCTTCTTCGGCAAACCAGGCAAAGGTGTCGGGGTGCACATAACGCTGCACCGGCATGTGGTCGCGTGACGGGGACAGATACTGGCCCAGGGTGAGCATGTCGATGTTGTGCTCGCGCATGCGGTGCATGACTTCAATCACTTCTTCATCGGTTTCACCCAGGCCCAGCATCAGGCCGGACTTGGTGGGCACCTGCGGTACCAATTGCTTGAAGCGCTCCAGCAGATCCAGTGACCATTCAAAGTCGGAACCGGGACGGGCGGCACGGTACAGCCGTGGCACAGTTTCCAGGTTGTGATTGAACACGTCCGGCGGCGTGGCGGCGGTGATGTCCAGCGCAATATCCATGCGGCCCCGGTAGTCGGGCACCAGGGTTTCGATCTGGATATTGGGCGACAGGGCACGGATTTCGCGGATACAGTCGGCAAAGTGCTGGGCACCGCCGTCACGCAGGTCGTCACGGTCCACCGAGGTGATCACCACATAACGCAGGCGCATGTCGGCAATCGCCTGTGCCAGGTTGGCCGGTTCGTTGTCGTCCAGTGGCTTGGGCCGGCCATGGCCCACATCGCAAAACGGACACCGGCGGGTGCAGATGTCGCCCATGATCATGAAGGTTGCTGTGCCGCTGGAGAAGCATTCGCCCAGATTCGGGCAGGAAGCCTCTTCACAGACGCTGTGCAGCTTGTGCTTGCGCAAGGTACTTTTGATGGCTTCCACTTCCGGCGAGACCGGCACGCGCACGCGAATCCAGTCGGGTTTGCGCAGGGTTTCGTCGGCCGGAATGACCTTGACCGGAATACGCGCCAGTTTGTCGGCACCGCGCAGTTTGACGCCGGTTTCCACGCTAGCACGACTGGCTGCGGCTGCTGTTTCATTGCTCATGGCTGTCTGTTTCACCTTCTGAAAATACAAGGGAGGCATGGCCGAGGCGGCTGGCCAGGATACGGGCCAGGGCTTCGCCTGTCTGTTGCACGCTTGTGGCGTTGTCGCTTTCGTCGGCCAGCCGGGTCATGCGCAGACCCTGATAGCCGCACGGATTGATACGTTTGAACGGTTCCAGGTCCAGGTCGACATTGAGTGCCAGACCATGGAACGAGCAGCCGCGGCGGATGCGCAGGCCCAGCGAGGCAATCTTGGCATCAGCCACATAAACGCCCGGCGCATCGGCACGGGCGCTGGCGGTGATATTATAACCGGCCAGCAGCTCGATCAGGCTGTTTTCCAGCAGGCTGACCAGCTCGCGCACGCCCATGCCCAGGCGGCGAATATCCACCAGTACATAGGCCACCAGCTGGCCGGGGCCGTGGTAGGTCACCTGTCCGCCACGGTCCACCTGCACCACCGGAATGTCGCCGGGAAACAGCAGGTGCTCGGCCTTGCCGGCCTGGCCCTGGGTAAACACCGGCGGGTGCTCCAGCAGCCAGATCGCGTCGGCAGTATCTGCCGTGCGGGTGTCGGTAAACTGCTGCATGGCATGCCAGGTGGTTTCATAGTCCACCCGGCCCAGCCAGCGCACCTGCAGGGGTTTGTCCATCAAAGCACCATGCGTACTTTGCCGGTCTGGCGCAGGGCCTGGTGCAGCTGCTCCAGATGCTCGGCGCTTTGCGCGGTAATGCGCACGCGCACCGAGCAGAAACGACCGTTGCTGCTCAGCTGCTGATCGGCGCTGGTGCGGTCGAATTCCGGCGCATGGGCGCAGACCACGTCCAGCACGCACTGCAGGTAGTCGTCACCGTGATCGCCAATGATCTTCAGCGGATACTGCTCGCAGGGAAACTCGATTTTTGGCTGTTCGGCGGTTTCGGTCAGGTCGGTAAACTGCATGCCGTGCTCCCTAGTTGAACAGGTTGAAGAAGAACAGGCGCAGGCCGTCGATCAGGCGCTTGAAGAAGCCACCCTGCTCTACGTCGCTCAGTGCAATCAACTCGGCGCTATGCAGCAGCTCGCCGTCCAGGCGGATTTCCACCACACCCAGCTTCTGGCCGGCAACCACGGGGGCCACCACGCCGGTGTCCAGAATGGCTTCTGCGGTCATCTTGTCGGCTTTACCACGGGGTACGGTCAGTGACAGGTCGCTGGCCAGACCGGCATCCACCTGGCTGTGCTGGCCCTTCCACACCTGCACGGCAGACAGGGCAACGCCCTGCCTGTAGAAGGTGCGGCTTTCAAAGAAGCGGAAACCATAGGTCAGCAGCTTCTGGGTTTCCGCAGCGCGGCTGGCTTCGTTGGCAGCACCAAAAATCACCGAAATCAGGCGCATGTCGTCACGCACCGCCGAGGCCACCAGACAATAGCCGGCTTCTTCGGTGTGGCCGGTTTTCAGGCCGTCCACGGTGCTGTCGCGCCACAGCAGCAGGTTGCGGTTGGTCTGTTTGATGTTGTTCCACAAAAACTCTTTCTGCTTGTAGATGGCGTAGTGTTCGGGATCTTCGTAGATGATGGCACGTGCCAGCTTGGCCATGTCGTGGGCGGACGAGTAGTGGTCCGGATCCGGCAGGCCGGTCGCATTGCGAAACGAGCTGCTGTTGAGCTGCAGGCGGCGGGCCTGCTGGTTCATCATGTCGGCAAAGGCTTCTTCGCTGCCGGCAATGTATTCGGCCATGGCCACGCTGGCGTCGTTGCCGGACTGGATGATGATGCCGTGCAGCAGGTCGTCAACCGATACCTGCTTGCCCACCTCGATGAACATGCGTGAGCCGCCGGTACGCCAGGCTTTTTCGCTGACGGTGACCAGGTCCTGCTCGCCAATCTGGCCGTTCTTGATTTCACGGGTGGCGATGTAGGCGGTCATCAGCTTGGTCAGGCTGGCCGGTGGCAGGGTTTCGTCGCCATTGTGCTCAACCAGGATATGGCCGGTGGCGGCGTCCATCAGTACATAGGATTTGGCAGCCAGCTGCGGCAGCGCCGGAATGGCGGACTGTGCCGCAGCGGCCAGTGCGGAAAGGCTGCTGGAGGCAGCCAGTACCACAATGGCGGCTGCGTGTTTAAATCGGATCATGCTGTAGTGTTCCACGGGTTGCGGGTTAAACAGGAGTTAGTCAATGTTCACCAGGGTCGGGTTGCCAAGGCCGGCATACTGGACCTGCTGGCGCAGCTCCTCGGCCTGCCGGGTGCTGCCCAGCGGGCCAATGCGTACGCGGTGCAGCACCTGCTGGTCACGCACCACCGAGCTGACCCTGACTGTAGCGGTCGACAGGCTGGAAACCTTGTCCCTTAACAGCTGGGCGGCGTCGGGGTTGGCAAAGGCGCCCACCTGCAGGTAAATGCCGCGGCTTTCAGCCTGCGGGCTGACCTCGACCGGCAGCACTGCACCGGCATGCTGCTGCACCGGCGGTACATACACCTCGACCACGGAAGGCTGCACAGGTTCCGGCGGGCTGTAGCTGCCCATTACCGGCGGCTTCTGGCCACGCTGGGCCCACCACTGCTCGGGATCGATGCCTTCCACCTTGACCCGTGCTACGCCTTTTTCGGCATAGCCCAGTTTTTTGGCGGCGGCAAAGGACAGGTCAATAATGCGGTCGGAGTAAAACGGCCCGCGGTCGTTGACGCGCAGTGTGACGGTTTTGCCGTTGTCCAGGTTGGTGACCTTGACGTAGCTGGGCAGCGGCAGGGTTTTGTGCGCGGCGGTCATGCCGTACAGGTCATAGGTTTCGCCGTTGGCAGTTTTCAGGCCATGGAATTTGGTGCCATACCAGGACGCCGTACCGGATTCGCGGTAGGCATGGGCGCTCTGCATGGGGTAATACTTTTTGCCCAGCACCACATAGGGCGATGCCTTGACCGGCCCGTAATGGGGCATGGGCGTCGCATCGGGAATATTGGACACGTCCTTGTCCCACCAGGGTGCGCCGTCGCTGGACGACTGCTTGTAGGGGGTGGTTGCGGCCGGTTTGGCCGGGGTTGCCGTCTGGCGCTTGGCCGGTTTGCTGCTGCAGGCCGGCAGCAGCAGTGCCGCTGCCAGCAAGCAGCCGCCGGTCCACAGGCGGGCATGCATCATTATCGGTTTTCCTTCATTTCGCCGGCCAGTGCCTCGGCCAGCTGGGTAACAGCCATGGCATACATCTCGCTGCGATTATAGCGGGTTATCGCATGGAAGTTGGGCAGACCTATCCAGTATTCACTGCCCTGCTCGCCCTCAAAGCGGAATGCGGTCACCCGGGTTTTACCCTTGACCCGCTCCTGCGGGGTCCAGCCCAGTGCCTTGAGCTCTTTCATGTCCAGTTTAGGGTCCAGTCCGCCGGTGAGTCCCTGTTCGGCGGCGGCGTCTTTCAGGCTGGCACGCACCGCCACCTTTTCGCCCGGCTGCCAGCCGTGCTCGATAAAGTAGTTGGCCACACTGCCAATGGCGTCGGCGGGGTCGGTCCAGATGTTGATCTTGCCATCGGCGTTAAAGTCCACCGCATAGGCGCGGAAACTGCCCGGCATAAATTGCGGCAGGCCCATGGCACCGGCATAGGAACCGGTCAGGCTGGCCGGCTCCAGGCGCTCCTCGCGGGTCAGCAATAAAAACTGCTTGAGCTGGCCACGGAAAAACGGTGCCCGCGGCGGGTAGTCGAACGCCAGGGTAGACAGCGCATCCAGCACACGGTAACGGCCGGTGTTGCCGCCATACAGGGTTTCCACGCCGATGATGGCGACTATAAATTCAGCCGGTACACCATAGGTCTGTTCAGCTTTGGCCAGCGCGTCCTGGTTGGCACGCCAGAATTCGAGCCCCTTGTCGATGCGTGCACGGGTCAGAAAAATAGGCCGGTATTCTTTCCAGGGTTTGACCCGCTCGGCAGGGCGGGAAATGGCATCCAGAATGGCCTGCTGTTTGCGGGCTTCGGCAAAGACCTGCTGCAGGTGCTCGTCGGTAAAACCGAACTCGTCGCGCATTTCCGCCATCAGCTCCTGCGCCAGCGGATGCTGCGCATAGCCGGCGGCCTGTACCTGGCTTGCCAGTGTGGCTGACAGCAGCAGTGATGCCAGCAATTTTTTGCCCGTACCTAAAGGCATTCTGTTAACTCCTAGTTCGGGGCAATCCACTTGCGGTGCGTGTGGACTGCCATGATGATGCCGAAACCGGCCATCAGGGTGACAATGGATGTTCCGCCAAAACTGATAAATGGCAGGGGAATGCCAACCACGGGCAGCAAGCCGCTGACCATGCCGATATTCACGAACACATAGATGAAAAATGTCAGGGTGATCGAGCCGGTCAGCAGTTTGCCAAATACGGTCTGGGCATGCAGCGTGATGTAAAGCGCACGGAAGATCACCAGCAAATAGCCGATCAGCAACAGGCACACGCCCACCATACCGAACTCTTCGGCCAGTACCGCGATGATGAAGTCGGTATGGCTTTCCGGCAAAAAGTCCAGATGCGACTGGGTGCCCAGCAGCCAGCCTTTTCCGGTCACTCCGCCCGAGCCGATGGCCGCCTTGGACTGGATAATGTTCCAGCCGCTGCCCAGCGGGTCACTTTCCGGGTTGAGGAAGGTCAGCACCCGCTGTTTCTGGTAGCTGCGCATAAAAAACTGCCACATGACAAAGGCTGCCGGCGCCACCGCAGCCAGTGCCGCCAGAATCCAGCGCCAGCGCAACCCGCCCAGAAACAACACAAACACGCCGGACACCATGACCAGCAAGGCGGTACCCAGATCCGGCTGGCGGGCAATCAGCAAAAACGGCACGCCAATCAGTACCAGGCTGATGGCCAGATGTTTGAAGCTCGGTGGCAGGTTGTAGCGTGCCACATACCAGGCCAGTGTCAGCGGCATGAAGATTTTCATCAGCTCGGACGGCTGAAAGCGCATCACGCCGGGAATATTGATCCAGCGGGTGGCCCCCATCGCGGTATGCCCCATGACCTCCACCACCACCAGCAGGGCCACGCCAATCAGGTAAGCCGGCGCGGCCCAGCGGGCCATCAGGCGCGGGTCGATCTGCGCGATCACCAGCATCAGCAACAGGCCCACGCCAAAGGAGCTGGCCTGTTTGATCAGCATCGCCTCGCTTTTACTGCCTGCCGAATACAGGATGAACAGGCCGGCACCGGCCAGCAGCAGCAACAATAACAGCAGCCAGCCGTCGATATGGATACGGTGCAGCAGCGAAGTGCGGGCCTGGAAAACATCGCCCTGGTTCAGCGAGCGGTCAAAACTGCGGTTCACTGGCGGCTCTCCCCTGTGGCGGCCGTATCGGGCGCAGCCTGGCTGTCTGCTTCTTCATCACTGACTTCATCACGCAGCAACCAGGCATCCAGTACCTGCTTGGCCACCGGCGCGGCCACACCCGAGCCGGACTCGCCATTTTCCACCATCACCGCCACGGCGATTTTCGGGTCGTCAGCCGGGGCATAGGCAATAAACAAGGCATGGTCGCGGTGGCGCTCGCGCACCTTGTTGCGGTCATATTTTTCACCCTGCTTGATGGCCACCACCTGCGCGGTGCCGCTCTTGCCGGCAATCCGGTAGGCCGACCTGGCACCGACCGCACGGGCGGTACCGCGCTCGCCGTGCATCACCGACTCCATGGCGGCACGGGCCAGGTCCCAGTGTGCCGGATTCTTCAGCTTGATATCGGGATGCGGATCTTCATCAAAAGCCGGCACTCCACCTATGGTCAGCGCCAGATGCGGACGATGCCACTTGCCGCGCGAGGCGACCAGCGCCGTAGCCTGGGCCAGCTGCAGGGGCGTTGACTGCATATAGCCCTGGCCAATGCCCAGAATCAGGGTTTCGCCCGGATACCAGGGCTGCTTGTAACGTTCCCGCTTCCAGTCCCGCGATGGCATCAGGCCGGCGCTTTCCTCAAACATGTCCAGCGCCACCCGCTGGCCAAAACCAAACTGGGTCATGTAGGCATGCAGGCGGTCCACGCCCAGCTTGTGGGCCAGATCGTAAAAATAGGTATCGTTGGAGCGCGCCACCGCCAGATCCAGCCCCACCCAGCCGTCGCCGTTGCGGTTCCAGTTACGGTATTTGTGGGTATTGTTGGGCAGCTGGTAATAGCCCGGATCAAACACGCGGGTGGCCGGTGTAATCACGCCGGCATCCAGCCCCGCCAGCACCACCATTGGCTTGATGGTTGAACCGGGCGGATACAGCCCGCGCAGCACGCGGTTGTACATGGGCTGGTCGATGGAATCACGCAGCTCGGCATAGGCCTTGAAGCCAATGCCGGTAACAAAGGGGTTGGGGTCGTAACTGGGCTCGCTGACCATGGCCAGCACCTGGCCGTTGTTGGGGTCCAGCGCAACAATGGCACCACGGCGGCCATTCAGCGCCTGCTTGGCTGCTTCCTGCAGGCCCACATCCAGCGCCAGATAGACATCTTCGCCATTTTGCGGCTCGACCCGGTTCAGCACCCGCAGCACGCGGCCACGGGCATTGGTTTCCACTTCTTCATAACCGACCTTGCCGTGCAGCTGGTCTTCGTAGAAACGCTCGACACCCAGCTTGCCGGTGTGGTGGGTGCCGCTGTATTCCACCGTATCCAGACGCTTGAGGTCGTCCTCGTTGATGCGCCCGACATAGCCGACAGTATGCGCAAAGCGCTCGCCAAACGGATAATGGCGCACCATCTGCGCCTCCACCTCGACACCCGGCAGGCGGTACTGGTTGACGGAAATGCGTGCAATCTGCTCTTCACTCAGCTCGAACAGCACCGGCACCGGCTCGAACGGGCGGCGGCCCTGCTGTACCCGCTTGACGAAGACATCCAGCTCTTCCTCGTCCAGCTCCAGCACCTCGATGATTACCGCCAGCACCTGCTGCCAGTCGCCTGCACGCTCGCGGGTCAGGGTCAGGCTGAAACTGGGGCGGTTGTCGGCCAGCACCAGGCCATTGCGGTCATAAATCAGGCCACGGGTGGGCGGCAGCGAACGCACGTGAATACGGTTATTTTCTGCCAGGGTGGAATGATGCTCATGCTGTATCACCTGCAGGTAATACATGCGCGTCACCAGCACCAGCGTCAGCGACAGCACAAACAGCACCGCCACAATCAGGCGGCTGCGGATCAGGCGCTTGTCTTTCTGGTAATCCTTGAGGCGTATGGCTGGTGGCATGACTGGGGCTTATTTGTGGTACGGGTGGCCACTTAAGATGGTGCAGGCGCGATAAAGTTGCTCGCC
>CAZVDA010000044.1:0-12175 GCA_964625365.1 uncultured Thiopseudomonas sp.
AGCCACCCAGCATCAGCAAGGTATCCAGCGTGGCCAGCCCGATTTCATACCAGTCAATATTGACGATCATGCGCGTACGACCTCGATGGTGACGCCCGCTGCCTGCAGCTGGCGTTCGGCCTCGGCCACCTGCTCGCCGGTCAGAGCCAGGGTGAGCTGGCCACAGGGCTGGTCCTTGATGCGGCCAATGCGGCCGGCCAGGATGCTGTAATCAATGCCGGTTTCCCGCGCCACCTGCCCAAGAATGGGCGCATAGGTGGTTTCGCCCAGAAAGGTCAGGCGCAAAATACGGCCCGGCACATGCTCCAGATCGTCACTGCGGGTCTGGCTGTCTTCATCGCTTTCCTGCACAAAGCGGCGGGTGGTGGGATGTTGCGGATGCAGGAACACCCCGGCGACCTCGCCCAGCTCGACAATCACGCCACCGTCCATCACGCCAACACGGTCACATACGCGGCGGATCACGTCCATTTCGTGGGTGATCAACACAATGGTCAGTCCCAGCTCGCGGTTGATCTCGGCCAGCAATTGCAATACCTGGCCGGTGGTTTGCGGGTCGAGGGCACTGGTGGCTTCGTCACACAGCAGAATATCGGGACCGGTGGCCAGCGCGCGGGCAATGCCGACCCGCTGTTTTTGACCGCCGGACAACTGTGCGGGGTATTTGCCGGCATGCTCCGATAGCCCCACCCGCTCCAGCAGCTCGCTAACCCGCCGGGCAATGGCTTCGCGACTTTGTCCGCCGGCCAGCTTCATCGGCATGGCGACGTTTTCAGCTACGGTTTTCGAGGCCAGCAGGTTGAAGTGCTGGAAAATCATGCCGACCTTGCGGCGAAAATCACGCAGGCCGCGGGCATCCAGTGCGGTCACCTCGATACCGTCCACCACGATGCGTCCGCCGCTGGGTTCTTCCAGACGGTTGATCAGCCGCAGCAGGGTGCTCTTGCCGGCACCCGAGTGGCCGATCAAGCCGAACACTTCACCGCGTTTTACCTGCAGGTCGGTGCCCTGCAGGGCCGGGATCTGCCGGCCCTTTACGTCGTAGGTCTTGTGGACCTGCTGGAATTCAATCACCTGTTGTCCTTCCCGGTCGGGCGCTTGTGGGTCAGCAACCGGCAGGCGGCGCGGCTAGTCCGTCCGCCTGCACAGTGCCGTTATTCCTGGCCGGCCACCTTGAGTACGGTGTCGGCAGCCCAGAAGCGGTAGCGCACCTCGATATTGGCCGGTGCATAGACCACCACCGGCAGCTTGCTGTTGTAGCGCAGGAAGGTGCCTTCGCCACGCACCGGCACAAAGGCTTCAGTCTTGGTGTTGTCCGGACAGGCCATCATGGTGCTCATCGGGCCGCGCACATCGCTCAGTTCGTAATAGGTATAGCCCCAGCCGTCCAGCGTGTGCTCCTTGAGGGTGCCGGCCATGGCGCGGGTGTTGCAGTCAGTCTGCAGCATCTGGCCGGGTACAATTTCCAGCTTGTACAGGTCTTCATCGGCCTGTTGCGGCAGCCAGATCACATGGCGCTGATAGCCATCCTGCGCAGCCGGATAAGGTGCGACATCGGCCAGTTTCTGGCCGGGTGTGGCGGCACAGGCAACGGTGGCAACGGCAGCGGCCAGGGCGGCCGTGGTCAGTACTTTTTTCATGGTGATGCACCCCAGATATGGAAAAAACGCCGCCATTGTCCCCCTTACCGGCGGTGACTGACAACCGTCACCGCCGCAAGTACCTCAAAGCCCACTCAGGCACTGATGCATGGCAGTAGCCATGGTACGCAGCAGCTCGGGGTAGCTGGCCGCCTGACTGCCCAGCGGGTCCAGCTCCTGCAGGCGAACCGGCAACCCCTTGGTCAGGCTTTGCGCCAGACGCGGCGGAGCGGGCGGCTCGGTAAAAATACAGCTGGCTCCGGCCTGCTCCAGCGCCTGGCGCATCTGCTGCACATGGCGGGCACCGGGCTGCACCTCGGCGCTCAGGGCAAACACGCCGGCATGCGGCAGGCGGTAGCTGTGTTCCAGATAGTTGAAGGCTTCGTGAAACACAAAAAACGGCTTGCCACGCAGCGGCTGCAGCAAGGTCTCCAGCTCGTCATCCAGCTCGTCCAGCTCGCGGTTGAAGGCCTGCAGGCTGGCCTGATAATGCTCAGCGGCAGGCGGATGCAGGCGGGCAAACTCCTGCGCCATATAGGCGGCCATCACCCGCGCATTGTGGCTGGACAGCCACAGGTGGGCATCCAGCCCGCCGGGCTGGTGGTGATGGTCATGCTGCCTGAGCGCAACTGCGCCATGCCCGTGGTCGTGGTCGTGGTCGTGGTCATGGTCATGGTCATGGTCATGGTCATGGTCATGGTCATGGTCACTGCCATAATGCAGCAATTCCAGCCCCGGCAAGCCCTGCATGGCGTGGCTCTGGCCGGGTGTGCGGGCGGCCAGTTTAACCAGAAAGTTTTCCATGTCCGGCCCGATCCAGAAAAACGCATCGGCACTGGCCAGCCGCCGGTTATCCGAAGGACGCAAGCTGAAGGAATGCGGCGACGCCCCCGGCGGCAACAACACTTCACTCTCGCCCTGACCGTCCAGAATACGCTGGGCAATCAGCTGCAGCGGCTGGATACTGGTCAACACCTGGGGCGCGGCCCAGACAGACTGGCTGGCCATCAGCCAGCCCATTGCACACAAAAAACGACGCATCACCTGCTCCCGACAATAAATTTGTTATATCATAACGTTTCAGTTCACAAAAAATGCAAGCCATGCCAGAAAATATTTCTTCCACACCCGCCGGCGACAGCCTCGCCCTGTGCTCCAGCCACGGCCATCACGACTGCATCCGGCAAGCGCTGGCAGCAGCCACCGAACTGTGCCAGCGCGACGGTCTGCGCCTGACGCCCATCCGCAAACGGGTGCTGGAGCTGGTCTGGCAAAGCCACCGGCCCCTGGGTGCCTATGAGATTCTTGCGCAACTCAGCGAAGAGGAAGGCAAGCCTTCGGCTCCGCCTACCGTATACCGCGCACTGGATTTTCTGCTCGACAACGGGCTGGTCCACCGGCTGGCCTCGCTCAACGCCTTTATCGGTTGCGACCGCCCGCACCAGGCGCATCAGGGCCACTTTTTGATCTGCCGGCTGTGCAAAGTGGCCCGCGAGCTACCCCATGACGGCATTGACCGCGCTGTGGAAGCAGCTGCTGCCGCCCTCGGTTTCCAGGTCGAGCAGCAGGTAGTGGAAGTCTCCGGACTCTGTGCGCCGTGCCGGGAGCAGGCATGAACCCGCCATTGATCCGCATTGAAAACGCCAGCCTGGGGTTTGACGGCCAGCCGGTACTGGAGGGTATCAACCTGCAGCTGGAGCAGGGCGAGATTGTCACCCTGGTCGGCCCCAATGGGGCCGGCAAAAGCAGCCTGGTACGGCTGTTGCTGGGGCTGGTCCAGCCCGACAGTGGCAGCGTCTGGCGCGCGCCGAAACTGCGCATCGGCTACATGCCGCAAAAACTGGCGGTGCATCCCACCCTGCCGTTGACGGTCAAACGCTTTCTGCAGCTGGTACCGGGCGTCAAGGCGGCCGATATCAAAAGCGCCCTGCAGGAAACCGGCGCGCTCAAGGTGTATCACAGCCCGCTGCAACGCATTTCCGGCGGCGAGCTGCAGCGGGTACTGCTGGCCCGTGCCCTGCTGCGCAAGCCGCAACTGCTGGTACTGGACGAGCCGGTGCAGGGTGTGGATGTCAACGGCCAGCTGGAGTTGTACAACCTGATTGGCCGCCTGCGCGACCGTTACAACTGCGGCGTGCTGATGGTATCCCACGACCTGCATCTGGTGATGCGTGCCACCGACCGCGTGCTGTGCCTCAACCGCCACCTGTGCTGCACCGGCCAGCCGGAACAGGTCAGCAACCATCCGGCCTTTATTGCCCTGTTTGGCGACCAGGCAGCCAAAGACCTGGCGGTCTACCACCACGCCCATGACCACGAACATGACCTGCACGGCTGCGTGCTGGATCACGACCATCCCCACACCCACGGACCGGACTGCACCCATGCCTGAGTTTCTTGTTTATGCCCTGCTGGCCGGCCTGTCGCTGGCGCTGGTCGCCGGCCCGCTGGGGGCTTTTGTGGTGTGGCGGCGCATGGCCTACTTTGGCGATACCCTGTCACACTCGGCGCTGTTTGGCGTGGCCATCGGCCTGCTGCTGGATGTGCAGCCGGCGCTGGCGGTGGTGGTCAGCAGCCTGTTGCTGGCGCTGTTGCTGGTGACATTTCAACAACGCCAGCCGCTGGCCTCCGACACCGTGCTGGGCATTCTGGCGCACAGCACATTATCACTGGGGCTGGTCACGCTCAGCTTTATGGACTCGGTGCGGGTCGATTTAATGGGCTACCTATTTGGTGATTTGCTGTCGGTAACCGGCAGCGATCTGACCGGTATTGTGGCCGGCAGTGCGCTGGTGCTGGCCGGCTTGCTGTGGCTGTGGCGGCCTCTGCTGGCCATGACCGTGGACGAAGAACTGGCACGGGTCGAGGGCGTGCCGGTAGCCGGCCTGCGGCTGGCACTGATGCTGCTGATGGCGCTGGTAATTGGCGTGGCCATGAAAATCGTCGGCGTGCTGCTGATTACCTCGCTGCTGATTATCCCCGCCGCCACCGCCCAGCGCCACGCCCGCAGCCCGGAGCAGATGGTAGCGGTAGCCACGGCGCTGGGCATGATTGCCGTCTGTGCCGGGCTGGCCATGTCCTGGTATCTGGACACGCCTGCCGGCCCGTCCATTGTAGTTTGTGCAGCAGCCTGCTTTGTGGCCAGCCTGGCCTGGCCGCTCCGTAAATAAGCAGTCCGGGGGAATCATCGGTAAAAATTTGAAGCCCCGCATCGAACGGTTATACTTGCCGCCTGGCGATGCGGGCAGTACACGATGTGCAAACGCCCCGGCATTGTTGGCATAGTCAAAGCCCATCAGGAGACCCCATGGGATTACACACACCTATGTATGACATGCACCTGGCCCTGGGTGCCAAAATGATCGACTTCCACGGCTGGGAAATGCCGCTGCATTATGGCTCCCAGGTCGAGGAACACCACCAGGTTCGTAATGACTGTGGCGTGTTCGATGCCTCCCACATGAGCACCACCGATATTCAGGGCCCCGATGCCGAAACCCTGCTGCTGCGGGTACTGAGCAACAACGTCGGTCTGCTGCAGCAAACCGGTGCCGGTCATTACAGCGCCCTGCTCAATGAACAGGGCGGCGTGATTGACGACCTGATCGTCTTCCGCATGCCGGACGGCTTTCGCCTGATCAACAATGCCTTTACCCGCGAAGCGGTGCAGGGCTGGCTGCAACAGCAGGCCGCCGGCCTGACCGTAACAATCCGTCAGCGTGACGATCTGGCCCACTTTGCCATTCAGGGGCCGAACGCCATCGAACGGCTGGGCAACGTGCTTAATTCAGGCCAGATCCAGATTATCGGCAACCTGGCTCCCTACCATGGCCAGTGTGACGGCAACCGCTTTCTCTGCCGCACCGGCTACACCGGCGAGGAAGGCATCGAAATCCTGCTGCCGGCAGTCGAGGCGGTCGATTTCTTCAACGAGCTGATCGGCTCCGGCATCACGCCCATCGGCCTCGGTGCCCGCGACACCCTGCGCCTGGAAGCCGGCTTTACCCTGTTCGGCAACGACATGGACGAGCAGCACAGCCCCTACACCGCCAACATGCATCACGTGGTGGCCATGGAGCCGGCAGACCGCGACTTCATCGGCCGCAGTGCGTTACAGCGGCAACTGGACGAAGGCATTCCTGAGAAGCTGGTCGGTCTGGTACTGGAAGAGCGCGGCGTGCTGCGCCACGGCCAGCCGGTACGCATTGAAGGCGTCGGCGAAGGCACCATCACCAGCGGCAGCTTTTCACCCACCCTGGCCAAGGCCATTGCCCTGGCGCGGGTACCGGTCAATACCGCCGAACGTGGCGAAGTGGAAATCCGTGGCCGCTGGTTCCCGGTGCGCATCGTACGCCCCCGCTTTGTCCGCCATGGCAAAATCCTGATCTGACAACAAACACAAGAGACAGCAACCATGAACACCACGCCTGCAGAACTCCGCTATGCCGCAACCCACGAATGGCTTCGCCTGGAAGCCGACGGCACCGTAACCCTGGGCATCACCGACCACGCGCAGGAAGCGCTGGGTGACATTGTTTATCTGGAACTGCCCGCCGTAGGTGCCAAACTGGCTGCCGGACAGGTGGCCGGCGTAGTGGAATCGGTCAAGGCCGCTTCGGACTATCACGCCCCGGTCAGCGGCACCGTCATCCAGACCAACGAGGGTCTGACCGACGCCCCCGAAGGCATCAACACCCACCCCTACCAGAGCTGGTTTTATCGCATGCAGCCGGACAACCCTGCCGAAATCGAACAGCTGCTGGACGCCGCCGGCTACCGCCAGCAATGCGGTGAGTAATCCGCTTCAGCTGTTGCCATCCCCGCAGTGAATGCGGGGGGTCCTGTACCGGCTTTCAGGATGTCCGGCCAGGCCGGACATTGACCACCATCTACTCGCGCCGTTCCCACACCTCAAAGGTATAGGCCGGCAGGCCGTTCTGTCCGGGCTGCGGCTGGGCATCCACCCGTTGCCATTCGTCAAACGGCAATTGCGGAAACCAGGTGTCACCTTCCAGCTCGGTTTCGATGCGGGTCAGGTAAACGCGGCTGGCCTGTGACAACGCCTGATGGTAGAGCTGGCCACCGCCAATCAGCATCACCTCGTCCACCGCCTGCCCTTCGGCCCATTGCCGCCCGCGTTCGATGGCGGCGGACAGGTCGGCAAATACTTCGGCACCGTCCAGCTGCAAATCCGTCTGGCGGCTGACCACTATGTTGAGGCGGCCCGGCAGTGGACGGCCCAGCGATTCCCAGGTCTTGCGGCCCATGATCACCGGCTTGCCCAGGGTGCGCGCCTTGAAATAACGCAGATCCTCCGGCAAATGCCAGGGCATGGCATTGTCGCGGCCTATGACCTGGTTACGGGTTGCAGCTACAATAAGGCACAAGGGCAGACTGGACATGGCTTGACTCGGTTCAGTTCAACATGGCCGCCATGATGCCGCCTAAACGCTACCGGAACAATGTTTTATCCCTTTTATGCACGATTCCTCCCCGCCCGCCGCCAGCCGGCTACAGTCACTGTGGCTGTGCGAAGCCATCCGCCGGCACGAACAGCACAATCCGCCGCTGGAAGACAGCGAAGCCTGCCGTGTCGCCCGCCAGCAGGGCCGGACAGATGACGAACGCATCCTGCTGCGCAATCTGGCGCTGGCCCGCCGTGAAGGGCTGACCGGCGCGCTGCAGCACTGGCTGGCCGCTAGCCGCTGGCTCGGCCTGTTGCTGGTGGCCCTGGCGCTGCTGACCGGCAGCACACTGGCCGTCACCGCCTTCAACCGCACCGCGGACAGCCTGAACGTGGTCTGGGTGCTGCTGGGCCTGCTGGGCGTGCACCTGTTGACCCTGCTGCTGTGGCTGGCCGGCATGATCTGGCGTCCGCAGCAGCCATCACATGTCATGCAACTGCCGCTGGGCCTGCTGGAGCGTCTGAGCCGCAGTCCCGCCGCCGGGCAACTCAGCGCCGCACTACTCGCCCTGCTGGGACGCCATGGCCTGCTGGCCGCAGCCCTGAGCCGACTGGTTCACGGCTGGTGGACACTGACCCTGCTAACAGCCCTGCTGGTTGCATTATTGCTGCTGGGTACCCACCGCTATGCCTTCGCCTGGGAAACCACCATTGCCAGCGCCGATACCTTTGTCACCCTGGTGCAGGGACTGGGCTGGCCCCTGCGCGGGCTGGGTTTTGCCGTTCCCGACGCAGCGCTGATCCGTACCAGCGGCGAGCAGATACTGGCCGATGAACTCTCGCGGCAAGTCTGGGCCAGCTGGTTAATCGGCATGCTGGTAGTGTATGGCCTGCTGCCGCGGCTACTGCTGGCGCTATGGTTCCAGTGGCGCTGGCAGCGCGGCAGGCGCCGGCTGAAACTGGACGCCAGCCACGCCGACTGGCAATGGCTGTACACCCGCCTGCAACCGGCCACGTCCGGCCAGATTGTTGATCCGCAACCGCAGCAGATGCCCCAGCTGCCCACACCATCAGCCCCTGCCCTGGACAGCGGCCTGCCCTGTCTGGCCGGTCTGGAGCTGGAACAGCCGCTAAACTGGCCCGTCAGTCCGCCGGACAGCATGCAACTGCTGGGCAATCTGGACGGTTATCCGGCCCAGCAGGCCCTGCTGGAGCGGCTGGCCGGCACGCCCTGCAGCCGGATGATTCTGGCCTGCGATGCCCGCCGCTCGCCCGACCGTGGCAGCCTGTATTTTATGGGCGAACTGGCGCGCCATTGCGGACAGCTGCAGGTCTGGCTGCTGCACGGCGACACTGACCCGCAACGTCTGGAGGGCTGGCAACAGGCGCTGATACCGCTTGGCATCACACACAGCACCCGTGCGCCCTGGCTGACGGAGGACGGGCATGTCTGAATCCATGCAACTGGCCATTGTCGGCCACACCAACGTCGGCAAAACCTCGCTGCTGCGCACCCTGACCCGTAACACCCGCTTTGGCGAAGTCAGCCCGCAGCACAGCACCACCCGCCATGTGGAGCGCATCAGCCTGACTGCCGGCAGCCAGCCGCTGCTGGACCTGTACGATACCCCCGGTCTGGAAGACGCCATGGCGCTGCTGGCCTACGTGGAGCAGCTGGCGGCTGGCGAGCGCACGCTGGACGGCCCCGCCCGCATCGAACGCTTTCTGGCCAGCAGCGCCGCCGGCCAGCGCTTCGAGCAGGAAGCCAAGGTGTTGCGCCAGCTGCTCAAGTCCGATGCCGCGCTCTATGTGATCGACGCCCGCGAGCCGGTGCTGGCCAAGTACCGCGACGAGCTGGCCCTGCTGCACATGTGCGGCAAGCCGCTGCTGCCGGTGCTCAACTTTACCCACGGGCCGAACCAGCAAACCGCCCTGTGGCGCGATGCCCTGGCCCGGCTCGGGCTGCATGCGGTGATCTGTTTTGATAGTGTCAGCCCGCCCGAAGACGGCGAGCAGGGGCTGTATGACAGTCTGGCCCTGTTGCGTCAGGACTTTCGCCCCGCCCTGCTGCAACTGCAGGACTGGAACCGCCGGCAAAGCTGCCAGCGCCAACAGGCCGCGTTGCTGCAAATTGCCGAACTGCTGGTGGATGTGGCGGCCACCCGGCTGGCGGCGCGCCCGGAACAGGCCGCCACCGAACTGGAGCACCTGCAACACTGGGTACGCCAGCGTGAACAGGCCTGCGTGGCCCGCCTGCTGGACATTTATGCCTTTGATGGCAGCGAAGTCAGCGCCGACGAGGTGCCGCTGCAGTCCGGCCGCTGGTCAACCGACCTGTTCAGCAGCGAGGCGCTGAAGGATGCCGGCATCAAGCTGGGCGGCGGCGCGGCAGCCGGTGCCGCCGTGGGGCTGGGCGTTGACGTGATGACCGGCGGCCTGTCGCTGGGCATGGGCACTCTGGTCGGCGGCCTGCTCGGTGGCACCGCACAATGGTCGCGCAGCTACGGCAAGCGCATGCTCAATCTGGTACAGGGCTACGAGGAGCTGACCGTCAACGACGCCATTTTGCTGGTGTTGCAGGCCCGCCAGCTGCATCTGCTGGATGCCCTGCGCAAACGCGGCCACGCCGCCCGCGACAGCATCCGCATTGACCTGCTCGCCGCCGGACAGGACAGGCTGCCGGAGCCGCTGAAACAGGCACGCAGCCACCCCGAATGGTCAAGCCTTGGCAGCCGGGACGGCCTGCATGACCGGGACCGCGCCCACTGTGTAGAACAACTGGCTGCCCAGCTGTCGCCCGGCCACTGAACAGGGCCCCAAAACGCAATCACCCGCATAAAGCGGGTGATTGATTGGCAACCGGCAATGGATCAGTCGTCATCCATCTGCTGCTGCAGATAGTTTTCGCTGCCCAGCTGCTGCATCAGGGCAATTTCGGTTTCCAGACGGTCCAGATGATCTTCTTCCTTGTCGAGGATGCCGCGCAGCAGGTCTCGGGTGACGTAATCCTGTGCGCTTTCGCAACCGGCAATGGCCGCCAGAATGCGTTCATGGCCGTGTTTGACCAGCGTCAGGTCGCAGTTGAGCATTTCGCCCACGTTTTCGCCAATCCGCAGTCTGCCCAGCTCCTGCAGATTGGGCAGGCCTTCCAGAAACAGGATGCGCTTGATCAGCTCGTCGGCGTTGCACATCACCTGGATGGATGCCTTGTAAGCCAGCGTGTCCAGCCGCTCGAAGCCCCAGTCCTTGTACATGCGGGCGTGCAGAAAATACTGGTTGATGGCGACCAGCTGGTTGCCCAGTACCTGGTTGAGTTGCTGAATGACCTGTGGATTACCCTGCATGGCTGTTACCCATAACGAAAGTGAATGACGGGTGCAGGATAGCAGAAAAAGGGGAACGGGCTGAATGGTCTAGACGGCATAGGCCAGATCGGTGGCGTGGTGGGTCATTTGCTCGGCAACGGCGGTACGGGTAATCGCCTTGGCCTCGCAGGCACACTTGCCGCACTGCGTACCGCAGCCGGTCTGCTCGCGAATTTCGGCCCAGTTGCGTGCGCCATCGGCCACCAGATCGCGGATCTTGTGATCGGTTACGCCTTTGCACAGACAGATATACATGACAACACCCTGATACAATGAAACCTGACGCATCAAACAATAATGATTCGCATCAGGTTTTGCAAGTCTCTTTCGCATTGCCATTGGTTCAGCAGCTGACTACCGCCGCGCAAGCCCGCCGGCAGCGCCCCAAACGCCGGCAGCGAAAGCCCCGCTGCCGACAGCCCGGATCAGGCCAGTTGAGCAGCCACCCGGCGCAGCATGGCTTCGGTCTTGCTCCAGCCCAGACAGCCGTCGGTGACCGATACGCCGTATTCAAGCGGGCCACCCAGCGACTGCTGGCCATCGCACAGGTGGCTCTCGATCATCACCGCCCGCAAGTTAAGGTTGCCGGCCAGCCGCTGGCGCACCACCTCGTCCAGCACCAGTGGCTGGCGCTGCGGGTCCTTGCCGCTGTTAGCATGGCTGCAGTCCACCATGATGCCGTCACCCTGACCGGCCTGCTGCAGTGCCTGCAGGGCATGGGCCACGCTGGCTTCATCATAATTGCTGCCGGCAGAGCCGCCACGCAGCACCAGATGGGTGTTGCGGTTGCCGGAGGCCTGCAGCAGCGCCACCCGCCCCTGCCCGTCCAGCCCCATGTACTGGTGGCCGTGCGCCGCCGAGCGCATGGCATCCAGCGCAATCTGTACGCCACCGTCGGTGCCGTTCTTGAAGCCGGTCGGCACCTCCAGCCCGCTGACCATTTCGCGGTGCACCTGCGACTCGCTGGTGCGCGCACCAATGGCGGCCCAGCCCAGCAGGTCGGCAAAGTAGGGCACGGTCAGCGGCTGCAGCAATTCGGTGGCCACCGGCAGGCCCAGCTCGGCCACCTGCAACATCAGCCGGCGCGACAGCGCCAGCCCTTCGTCCATACCGGCGCTGCCATCCAGATGCGGGTCGTACAGCAAACCTTTCCAACCCACCGTGGTACGCGGCTTTTCGGTGTAGACACGCATGGCCAGCAGCAGGGTATCGGACAGCTCATCGGCCAGCGTGGCCAGCCGCTGCGCATAGTCCATGGCAGCCAGCGGATCGTGGATGGAGCAGGGGCCGACCACCACCAGCAGACGCGGATCACGGCCCTGCAAAATATCGGCAATGCTCTGGCGCTGGTTACGGATGCGCTTGCGCAGGCTGGCGGACAGCGGCAGACGTTGCTGCAGCTCAGACGGGGTGGACAAACGCACGGCGGCAGGCTGGGCGGATGCGGTGTGTAACAGGTTAAGGGCAGTTGCGTGAGACGGGGTCATGGTAAAAATCCTGTGTTATCTGTGGTGTCGTAACGAATCGGGCAAAGGGGCTGGCAGCTGCAGATAAAATCGCCAGTGGCCATAACTGCGGTATCGATAAGCGGTGTTCATGCTGTGTTCTCCCAAAAAAGACATAAAAAACCCCGGGCGGAAAGCCGACCGGGGTTTGATGTTGCTGTGGCGGCTCCCCTTGACTGCAAAGGGCCGCCCGACATGCGTCTAGGCTAGCCCTTGGCTAAACCAGTACGCATAAAAATAGCTGGCAGCAGCGCACGCCAC
>CAZVDA010000045.1:0-7966 GCA_964625365.1 uncultured Thiopseudomonas sp.
GATGCTGATGGCAGCCAGCGCGCGCCATTCCGGAATGCGCTGCACTGGCTGGGTGAATTCAAACTTGGGTTGGCGTTTGTCATCATAGACTCCCCAGTAGGCGCCAGCCGCACCTTCCAGTTCCAGCCCTTTCCAGCGCTGGTCAAAGGCTTCCATAACATAGTAAGTATACTCGCTTTTTTGCGCTACATCGAGGAAACGGCGCAGAAAGGTAGCCTCACTAGAGGGAGAAGCTATGGCTCCCTGACGGATTCGACCGGAACTGGGCCAGCCCACCTCGCCAATGACAATGGGTTTGTCTGGAAAGGCCTGCTTGATATCATTGTATCGGTCCACGCAGTACTGCACCGCCTTGTCATTGGGAACGCCTTCCCAGTACGGCAAAAGGTGAATGGTGATAAAATCCACATGCTTGGCCAGTTGCGGATATTGCAACCAAACGTGCCACGGCTCTGCCAGACTGACCGGTGCCCACACCCCCTCTTTGACCCGTTTCACGTAGGCTATGGCTTCATCGACTGTGAGGTCTTTTCTGAGGATGACTTCGTTGCTGACAATGACCCGCACAATATTTTTGTGGTACTGCTGGAACACTTCAACCAGCTTGGCCAGTTGCTTTTCGTTGGCCTCCTTATCCTTGTCAATCCAGGCCCCCAGCGCCACGTTGATTTGCCGCGCGGCTGCCAACCGGGGAATTTCCGCAAGACTTCCCTCCATACTGTAGGTGCGTACCGCATGGGTCTTGCCCTGAAGCAGGGCGAGATCGGCATCGATTTCCTCCACAGAGGGCAAGATGTGCTTAATGGGGGTTTGCTCGCCCCGATAGGGTGAAAAGGAAAAACCCTGGATTTTCGACGGCCAGGGTGGCTCCATGTTGGGTGCATTAACCACCTGCCAAAGCACTATGGCAAGGCATCCCATGAGGATGGTGATAAGTAAACCAGAACGATTCATGAATGAACGAGGGAGGGTGGTGTGAGTGAAAGAGTGTGGGTAGACTATCCCTGGGATCTAACGACAGCTGTACAGTTCAACACATGCACAGGTGGAGGGTCATGGATCCTGGCCACTCCCAACACAAGGTGCCGACCTGTGCTCACGGTGCGGTCGATTATCGAACATCGCAATGCTTAGATCACTTCAGAACCGCTGTCAAGCGGCGAATGCGTTGCCCTTGGGGTGTCCCGGTTCAGCTCAATCCCTGTGCACATTGAGTTTGTACCCTGGGCTGGAGGCTTTTTAACTGCCAGCATCGGACCATTTGCCGTCGACCGGGGTGTCAGCCAGTTCGATCTGGCTGAAGAGCCAAACGAACTGATCTTACGCAGCAGGTGGTGGGTTATAAGCCCTGGGAGATCTGGATAATTGTTCCTACCAACGGGAAAAATACTTTCCTTGGCCACGTTCGTGAAACAATAGAACTTCATGGCGTTTTCCGGTACAGTTTCGCACCCGGTAAAACAAAGCCAAGAAAAACCATGAAAGCTACTGAAAAGATAGTATGACTGCTGGGCTGTATGCAAAGAATCTGTTTCTCAGGCGAGGGCAGCAGCTGGTAGTGATTTTTCAATCATCAACATACCGTGCATGACGGTGTAGGGCTCAGGGCCTTCATTTGCTGCCAGTATTCCGGCTGTGCTTCCCCTAACCGGCAGGCATGGTCTTTGTCACGTGTCATCAGTCAAGGATGGATAAGGGTATGAAGAGAATGTTTCTGACTTTTCTTTCTGTTTTTCTTTTCCTTTGCGTCACAGCCCTGCCTGGAGCAGAGCTGCTGGCAGCGGACGACCCCAAGGCGCTTGATCGCGAGATCAACCGGGCCGAGTACTACGTGAGCGAGTTTGAAAAAGAGATCAAACGCTTGCGCGGCGGCCGTTCCGAGCGCTACTTCAATAAAAAGGAGGCGGCTGAGCGGGTCAAAGCTCTGCATGAACGCCATCCCGGTGATCCGCGCGTACAGGCGCTCTTTGAGCGGATGCGTGGGGCGCTTATGGGCTCCAAGGGCGATTTCATCACCATTACTCCAGAGATGTTAGCCTACCGCGAACAAGAAAAAAATTTGCGGGAACATTTTGCCCGCATAGCGGATGAGGCCTGGGCAGAGCTGTTGCAAAAAGAACAAGCCAAGCTGGTGCAAACGACCTTTCCCACCCCCAACTGGGAGGAAGTCAGCCTGGAGAGCCTGCGCGGCAGCGTTGTGGTTTTAAGCGATGTGCGCTGGCCCATGGATGAATTTATCGGCGCGACCGGCAAGTTTATCGCGGTGGGCGCTCCATCAAAGGGCTACTGGTTTATAAACAGCGGCGGGCGGCAATGGGTCGGCCCCTGGGAGGCGGTCAAACGCTACCGGCGTCAGGTAGATTCTGAGCTTGAGGATATGAAGAGCTGGATCGTGCTGGCCCGCATTAACGATTTGGCGGTGGAAATTCCCCAGGCCGAGGAGAAGAAAACCATGGCTCCGCAGTGGGGCTGGGTGGTCACGCCGGTGGCCATCCATGCGCCTGGCAAGGTAACCGCCCTGTATGCCACTGGGCAGGAGCAAAGCGCTACATTTGCCGGAGAAGAACAGGTCGCGGCGCTGAAAAGCAGAGGCTATTCCGTGAAGGATCTGCCCGAGCAGGCCACGCCCATCCAGGTTATGGAAACCTTTGTTACAGCCATTAAAGAAAAAAATGTTGATCTCTACCTCAAGTGCATCGATCCTGCCCGCCTGGAAGGGCGCTATGGCGAGGCCATGGTCAAGGGTTTTCACTGGGATCTGCATCAGGCCCGCTTTCGCAAACACTATGTGGCGGTCACCTTTGACGAGCCGCGCATTGTGGTGAGCCAGGGATTTGACGAGGGCGACGATGCCGACAACTACTTTTTGAGCGCGGGCCAGAAAGAGACGGCCCGAAAAATTCAGGGCAGCAAAGTTGAGTATGCCTATGTGGATTGCAAGGCCTGGGACGAAAACGGCAGGCAATACGGCTCGCCCAAGGAGTACACGCTCAAACGGGTGGACGGCGGCCGCTGGATGATTGAAACCTATGATATTCCGTTTTGAGGAAGGAGAGGAATATGCCGATATTCATGCGTACTATCGTGGCCCTCGTATTCATGGCCTTGTTTTGTTGTCCTTCTCTTAAGGCCGATGATGGGGAGGTTATAGGTTTTGACTTCACCAAAGAGTTTGAAGAGGAGCAGGCCAGGGCACGGCAGGAGAAGAAAGAGCAACAGGCCGTCCAAACACAAGAGCAGATGGAAACCAAGTACCTCGGGAGCCTGGAAAAATTCATTAGCTTTGATCGCCTGATAGCAAAAGATGGTTTCACGTTGGCCACTTCAGATAAGATGGTCCAGCAGAATATTCTGCTGAAGGAATTGCTCGATTCATCTTCCAGGCGGGCAGCCAAGCGCGCGGAGTATTCCGGGCAGGAGCGCCCACTGATGGTGGATGAAAGATTCCTACAAATTTTGGGGACGTATATCAACTCTATCGAAAGCACCATCAATTTCATGCGGCAGGTAAGCACATCGCAACAGCAGTTAATAAACAGTATTGAAGTATTTAACGGCAAGGTTGGGAAAATAGGAGAGGATCTTCATATAGAAAGATATGCAATTGTTTTGATGTCGCTTGAAGACTGGAATATTCAGGCACGCAAGATGGTTGAACGGTATAATCGCGATCCTTCCAGCACAGTGTATCAAGACCTTTACTATTATTCCATAGCAGCCTTTGGCGATAAAGGATACAAGGGCGACTATGGACTTCTCTTTAGTCGAGACGGGCGTTATCTCACCAGTGGCCGGTTTTCTCCGGCAACTTCAAGTAGAATCAGGGTGGCGGATGGCCTACGCAATACCCTAATCGAAAAAAAGAGTGAGTTTACCGAGATGGATGTCCGTTTCAAAACTATTCTGGAACAGTGGAAGAAATTTTCTCTCTGGCTGGCGGAACAGAATAAGATCGTTTCAGGAGGAACATGGAAACTGGCTACAGAGATGATCGCTGTCAGTGCAGATGAGATGTACGCCACTCTGAACAGCCATTATGCCGCATATCAGAAAAACTATAAAATTATATATACCGACGGTCCTGTTCACAACGTAATGTCCCCTTATAACGATAAGGATATATTTTACAAGGAAATAGAAGAAGCGTGGAAAGAGTTGCGGGTAGCAATGCAAAAGGCCTTCCAGCACTATCAAGGTGGGGTGGCATCGGTGCAAAGGAGCAGAGCGGGACACCGCTGAATCTGATTGCAATGCAAAGAAAGCACAACAACAACGCCTGATGCACCCTAATGCATGCTGCAGAAGGGCGTGACAGGTCTTGTTTCTCGCTCTCCCACGGACTGTCGCGACAGGAGGATCCTATGGAAAAAAATGACACTATGCAGCTACAGCAACAAGGTTTCAGTACTACTTTTTTGCGAGGAGCGGGCATGGCGCTTGCCCCGGCACTCGTACTGCTGCTCGTGCTGCTGTCCGTACTGGCACTGAACTGCGGCTGCACCGGCCAGGAGATCCGGCAGGGCTATAGCAACATCTTCCCAGGTATGGGAGAGGGCAGGCAGGCGCAGAGCGCGAGCAATGAACGCTACGATGGGCGCAACCAGGGCCACTACCATGCCGACACCGACTACGAAATCCAGCAACAAAGCGGCCCAGCCGGTTCTGCCGAAGTGGTGCGTACAGACGGCCTGCCCGTGGATTATCAGGATTTCAAGGCCCGGTATGCGCGCGAGGCGGTAAGGCCCGAAGGCGCGGTCAAACTCTATTTCGACGCGGTGTTCTGCTACATTAACCCGGCCACCAGAGACGAAGCCTCAAAAATGCTGCGCTATTCCATGCGCTTGCGCCAGGGCTGGGAGCGCTCGGCCTTGTACCAGACCTTTGTCGACCGCATGCGCGATGCCCGCTATAACCACATTTTCCGCAGTTTTGCGGCGGGTACCTCCGTGCACAATGGCTACGCCATGTCGCCGGATAATTACCGGCTCGACATCATGCAAATATGGGACGGGCATTCTTCCGGAGATCTGCAGGTGCGGCTGCGCAGCTCTGGTGCAGACAATCCGCGCTCTGTCTATGTGCGCCAGTACGAGGGGCTATGGTTTGTTACCAATAACGCAGCCACCTACACCGAGGTGCGCCGCCCCCAGACCGAGCTCGACCGCACCGGGCATGACGCAGATTATGACGAGCAGAATTATAGGAACTATTGACAGGAGCCCGACAAGGCAGGCTGCGGGCATGGGCGCAAAAAGGAGATAAGAATGCAAGGTAAGTGGTTGCTGACTATGCGAGTGAATAGGGCGCTGGTTCTGACTTTGGCACTAGCACTAATATTGATTTTTGTGACCTTTACAACCTTGAGCGGCATGACCTGGGCCGGGAATTTTTCCGAATACCGGCTGCGCGCGCTCAAGGAAGACCGGGGCTCCACCTGCCTGCTGGAGGGAGTGCAGCTCCATGTTGCCGTGGTGCCTCCCAGAGAAGAGGGCTGGGCTTCTGAGAACTATTTCTGGTTTGAGACCGATCCGGATAGCCCCTGCTCGCACGGAGAAAACCCAGGCGTCCAAGTTTTTACGGCTAGTCTGGAACCGGTTTTCTCAGCCTATCTGACGGAAGAGACCAGATACTGCCGTAATCTCTACTTCAACCCCGGCGCAAGCCAGGTGATACTGGAGGTCGGCACCGGGGTGGTGGGCACCTATATCCTCACCGATATGGCGGATGTGCGTAGCTTTACAGCCCCTGGTATCGGCCCCTGTATCTGGCTTGATCCGCACCGCTTTGTTTTTACCCGCTTTGAAAACCAGGCCCGTGGCATACCGGCCGAAGTGGATGGCCACTTTTCAGTGGAAGTCTACGATCCGGCCGGGCCCTACTCCTTTCCCCTGAAAAAGGCCACGGCGCTGAGCAATTTTATCCTCAAGGCCGTGGACGGCGGCGAAATTGTCATTGAAGAACAGTATGTGGATGTCGTGGAAGACTGGCAGGACTTTGGCAAAGTGAAGAGCCGCGAAATACGGGTGTCCATCCCGGCTGCGGGTTGAGAGTGGAAAACAGCAGAAGTTTACAAGGCGCGTGGGAGATGCTGCGCGCCTTGTCTTGTAATGCGCCAGACTCCCCCCGCAAGAGTGGCCACCAGACCATTATTTTGTGATGCTTGCCTTACAATGAAGTGAGCTCATCAGTCCCTTTTGAATCTGAACAGAAAATCGTAAACAGGCATTTCTTGTTCTCCACCAGGTATCTTACAAGGAGCAGATATCGGGCGTGATTGCAGTGGGTGAACGTTCCTGCAGCAGTTGAACTCGTTGCCTTGAGTGCATCAGCGAGTATACTCCATTGTAGAAAGACGTTGGCAAAAATGAGAAATTTCTCGAAAAAGGCTGTGACAATTGACTGGCTCCATGAAAATCCTGCACACATCCGATTGGCACATCGGCCGCGCTCTGTATGGCAGAAAACGTTACGAGGAATTCAAGGCCTTTTTGGACTGGCTGGCTGAAACGATACAGCAAAACGCAATCAACACCCTTTTGGTGGCTGGTGATGTCTTTGACACCAGCACCCCAAGTAATCGTGCCCAAGAGTTATACTACCGGTTTTTGTGTCGGGTGGCGGCCTCGACATGTCGTCATGTAGTGGTTGTGGCGGGCAACCATGATTCGCCCTCCTTCCTCAATGCCCCAAAAGAGTTGCTCAAGGCCCTGGATGTACACGTGGTTGGCAGCGCTGCCAACCCGGAAGATGAAGTGCTGGTGCTCCGTAATGAGCAGAAAGCGCCAGAGCTGATTGTTTGTGCTGTGCCCTATTTGCGCGATCGGGACATCCGGGTGGCCGAAGCCGGAGAAAGCGTGGCAGACAAGGAGCGCAAGCTCATTGAGGGCATCCGCACACATTACGCCGCTGTGGCTGACCTGGCTGAAGAAAAACGCAAGCAGGCGGGAAGAGAGATTCCCATCGTGGCCACGGGTCATTTGTTCAGCGCTGGTGGCCAAAGGGTGGAGGGTGACGGTGTGCGTGAGCTGTATGTTGGTTCTCTGGCGCAGGTGCGCGCGGAAATTTTTCCTGCACACTTTGACTATGTGGCCCTGGGTCATCTCCACATAGCGCAAAAGGTGGCTGGACTTGAGCACATCAGGTACAGCGGCTCTCCACTACCCATGGGCTTTGGCGAGGCCAAACAACAAAAAAGCGTTTGCCAGGTTGCATTCCATGGCACAGCAGCATCTGTGCAACTAATTGCAGTACCGGTTTTTCAAGAACTCGAACGTATCCGGGGAGATTGGGATACCCTGAGCCGCCGTATTCGTGCACTGGCACAGGCTGCATCTCAAGCCTGGCTTGAGCTAATCTACGAAGGCGACGAGGTTATAGGCGATTTGCGCGAACGTGCCGAAGCAGCCATTTCCGGCACGGAGATGGAAATTCTGCGGTTAAAAAACAACCGCATTATCGCAGGGATGCTGGAGCAGGACCTTGTGGGGGAAAGCCATGATGAGCTCCGGGTACACGACGTATTCGAACGTTGTCTGCTTGCCCGTGGCGTGCCAGTAGAACAGTGGCCCGAGCTACAGCGCATGTACCAGGAAACCCTCCTGTCCCTGCACGAAGACGACGTGCAGGCGGAATAGAGAGGCTGACAATGAAAATCCTGCATCTGCGCTTCAAGAATCTGAACTCTCTGGAGGGCTGTTGGGAAATAGATCTCGGGCATCCGGCCTTTGTTGCCGACGGTATCTTTGCCATCACCGGTCCCACCGGCTCAGGGAAAACAACTATTCTCGACGCCATCTGTCTAGCTCTGTACGGTCGCACGCCACGCCTGCCCAAAGTTACCAAGAGCGTAAACGAGATCATGTCTCGCCAAACTGGCGAATGCTTTGCCGAGGTGACCTTCGCAACCCAGAGTGGACGTTTTCGCTGTCACTGGAGCCAGCACCGGGCGCGCAAAAAGCCGGATGGC
>CAZVDA010000045.1:8058-9209 GCA_964625365.1 uncultured Thiopseudomonas sp.
TTTTACCCGTTCCATGTTGCTGGCCCAGGGCGGCTTTGCCGCGTTTTTGCAGGCTGTACCAGATGAACGGGCTCCGATCCTGGAGCAAATAACCGGCACGGGGATCTACAGCCAGATATCCATGCGCGTGCATGAACGCCTGCGCGAAGAGCGGGAAAAACTGGGCCTGCTCCAGGCTGAAACAGCCGGAATTATCATTCTGGATCCTGAGCAGGAACAAGAAATTCAAGAGACATTTGCCACAAAACAGAAGGAAGAGGCAGAATGTAGCACCAGGTTTGCCAATATCGGAAAAGCCCTTGCCTGGCTCGCCAATATCAAGGCCCTGGAGGAGGAAATCGCCAAGCTAACCGAAGAGGCAAACAGACTACAAGGTGATATCAGCGGCTTCAAGGCAGATCGTACAACACTGGAGCAGGCCTTGCATGCCGCCTCGCTGGACGGCGCATACGCAACGCTCGCTGCCACCCGCAAACAGCAGGCAGACGATCAGGAAGCTCTGCAGGCTGGAAAAGAGGCCCTACCCCATTTGACAGCCTCTGTTCAAAAGCAGGCCGAATTGTTGCAGATCGCTGAACAGCACACCCTACGACTCAAAAAGGAACTGCAAGCCGCCATACCCTTATGGCAGCAGGTGCGCTTGCTTGATCAGCACCTGGTGGAGCAAAAGAAAGTGGCTACAGAGGCCGAGGAGCATTGCAAGAAAGATGCCGCAAAGATTGATGCCGATAAACTGACCCGCCACAAGGAGCGGGAAAAACATATCAAGGCCCAGAAAGCCCTGGAAGACGTTGGCAGCTATCTCAAGGAGCATGCGCAGGATGAATGGTTGATCAGCGGCCTGGCTGGTGTTGAAGAGCAGTTGCACGGCCTGCTCGTACAGCAGAGGGAAATTGTTCAAAAAAAGGCTGGGAAAAAAAAGGCGACGAACGCCTTGGCACAGGCGATAACCTCCCTTGAGTATCGTCAAAAGCTCTGCAGCAGGCGCAAGCAGGAACTGGCGGCAAGCGAAAAAAAGCTGCTCCGAGCTAAGGCCGAGCTTAGCCAGCTGCTAAGGGATCGCCTGTTGCGAGAATACCGCAGTGAAAAGGAAAGTCTGCTGCGCGAAATGGCATACCTCGCAAAAATCGCCGAGCTTGAGGCACACCGGG
>CAZVDA010000045.1:9219-12167 GCA_964625365.1 uncultured Thiopseudomonas sp.
TGTGGAGCAACCAGCCACCCCTTTGCAGAGGGCAATGTGCCGGTTGCCGATGCCTACGAACAGAAGATCGATGCGCTTACCAAGCTGATCAGACAGGCCGAGGAGCAGGAGGCAGCCATCAAAAAACTCGAAGAGGCTGCACAGTTTGCCCGCAACAACCTAACAGATGCTGAAAAGTTGGAAGCAACAGCAGCCCATGACAAAAAAATTGCCGAAAAAACTTTTACCGAACTATGCGAAGATCTGGAGAAATTCCTTGCTGATTTTACCAAGCGCAGGCAAGCCGTAGTGGAAAAACTCCTGCCACTTGGGGTTACGGAAATTCCTGCAGCAGACATTTCATCCCTGCTCGATGGCCTCAGGATACGGCTGGCAACCTGGCAGGCCCAGGTAAAGAACAGGGCAGACATCGAAAAACAGATAGTCCATATCAGCAGCGAAATAAAACGTCTGGACGCGGTGATCCAAACCCAAAGCAGTGCCTTGACCGAGAAACAGGAGCGCCTGGAGCGCATAAAAAAAGAATTGGCCACCAAGGCTGATAAGCGTAAACGCCTCTACGGCAACAAGAGGCCCGATGACGAGGAAGTTCGCCTGAACAAGGGGGTGGCTGGCGCCGAAGGTGCTGAAAAACAGGCCAGGGAACAATACCAAGAACTCCAGCAAAAATGGCATACTGCCAAGGCCCATGTTGAAGCGCTCAACAAACGCATAGACCAAAGAGAGCCAGAATTGGAAAAACTGGCAATCAGGTTTGCCGCTGCCTGTACAACCGTGGGCTTTATCGGTGAAGAACAGTTTTTAGCGGCCAGGCGCAGTCCCGAACAGAGGGAACAACTGGCGGCAAAGGCCAGGGAACTTGATAAGCGTCAAACAGAACTCGCAGCCAGGCAAACGGATCGGGCAATGCGCCTGGCTACGGAAAAAGCGCAGAAGATTACTGACAAATCCCTGGAAGAGCTCACAGCCCAACACAAAGAGCACGAAAAATTGCTGCACGAGCTGCGGGACAGCATTGCTGCACTCAAGCACCGCTTGATGGCGAACACGGTTGCCAAAGAGCGGCTCCAAGAAAAGCACACAGCCATCAAGGCCCAGAAAAAAGAATGCTGCAGTTGGGAAAATCTGCACGCCTTGATCGGCTCTGCAGATGGCAAGAAGTATCGTAACTTTGCCCAGGAACTGAGCTTTGCCATGCTGATTGGCCACGCCAACCGGCAGCTGCAGAAAATGAGCGACCGCTACTTGCTCATCCTCGATTCAACCCAGCCGCTGGAACTCAATGTTATTGACAGCTATCAGGCCGGCGAGATTCGATCCACGAAAAATCTTTCCGGCGGTAGGCAAGAGGGCAAGCTGATTGGCGTTATTTCACACGTGCCTGCCTTGAAAGAACGAATCAGCACACAAATAGAGGTGATACCGCAAAGTGGAGGGAGAAGTCGGATAGCAGGACCAGGATGCGGCCACAGCTGAACTAAAGATAGGTGCTGTCCAAAGAGGGGCAAGGATTCTTTTATGAGACATTTCAGTTGCTCTACGGCCGGGAATTATCGTGACCAAGAAGCTCCTGCAGAGTAGCACACGGCCGTAACGTATACAAACCACACGCCTCATCTGTCCTTCGTTCCTGCCCTTTGCTTCTGCTCTGGCCAGAGGGCTGCCAGCAAAAAATGTATTGCCGCCAGAAAGCTGCTAGAAACCCTTGAGGATGAAAAGAAATTTTGGCAAGATAGTGGGTGGATTGCATTTGATCAAACAGCTGTTAAAAAATCAGCAGTTGTCAGATTGAACCGTAACGGCTACAGATAGAAGTTGTTTTGCCTTTCTCCAGCGTAAGGATTATCTCTTGGCGTTTTTGGTGGAGAGAGAGCAGCATCCTGACCGTATGGGTGGTCCCACGGTGCGCGAGAGGACAATTCTGCTCGATGCAATCGAAATAATAGACATTTTGCCGGGATGCGTCACGACCTGTCAACAGCTCGTGCCATCTCCAGATGAAGGAGGAAATGTGCCCGCTTCATCCCGTGAACCTATCCGCACAGATGTGCTTGCAGCACAGCATCTCTTTTATTCTTCCCATATCACCAATCTTTTTTCTTTACACTGCACAGCCCCGGCTGCCCCATACATGGTAATACCGCCAAGAAGCCGGTGCCGGTGCACCTGCTTGTTTTATGCTGGAACGACAGGCGGGAGAGTTTGCCCCTCTCCCCCGGTTCCTCGTGCGCGTCTGGTTGGTTCCAGTTTTTCCAACACATTTGGAAAGAGCAAACAGAGCCATAAAAGACGCTGTTTGTCCCTTATTGGTTATTGTCGGGCACAGCATCCGCCCGGCCCACATTGAATCTGAACAAAGGGAGTTGATTATGGAAGTAAAAACTTTCGGAGTTGTTGGTGCAGGTCAGATGGGAAGCGGCATTGTGCACGTAGCTGCCGCCAGCGGCATGCCCGTTATCATGAACGATATCAAGCAGGAATTTGTGGACCGTGGCCTTGCCAGCATTGCCAAAAATTTGCAGCGCGGCGTGGATAAGGGCAGAATGACCGCTGACGAAAAAGAAGCCGTTCTTGCCCGGATCAAAGGTTCCACTGATCTTGCGGATATGGCTGGAGCCGATTTCGTGGTTGAGGCGGCATCAGAGAATGAAACCATAAAATTTAAAATTTTCGAGACGCTGGATCAGGTCTGCGCACCGCATGTGGTTTTGGCCTCCAACACCTCCTCCATACCCATTGGCCGCATTGCTGCGCACACCAAGCGTCCGGAAAAAGTGATCGGCATGCATTTCATGAATCCTGTACCGGTCATGAAACTGGTCGAGGTTATTTGTGGCCTGGCAACCTCACAGGAGACCCTTGATCTTACCTTGGAATTGACACAGAAAATGGGCAAGACGCCTGCCGCATCCAACGACTATCCTGGTTTCATCTCCAACCGTATCCTG
>CAZVDA010000046.1:0-12101 GCA_964625365.1 uncultured Thiopseudomonas sp.
ATCCTGGTTGTTCGAGTTGCCACCCGGCTCGTTCCAGGCCATAGCGTTCTCCATCGAAAAAAGTTACAAAACGCCGGCTGGCGTTTCCTGTTCATGTACTTGGCGGGCATTGTAAAGCAGTCGCCCCCTGACGTCATGGTGCAAGACACCCCTGCGATCAAATGACATACTGCTGCCCAAATTCCTCTGCGTTCAGCCCTTCACGGCTGAGCAGACGGTTAAGCTCGATTTGCTGCAGGCGCACATCCAGCAGGATCGCGCCCTGTTCGTCGTGGCTTTCTGCCTGAACCGCATCCAGCTCGAACAGCCGGGCACGCAGGCGTGCCATGGAATGTGGCAGGCGCAGACGCTGCTGAAACATCTGCCCGCCCAGGCATTCGTTCATTGCCTGCAGCAGCAGATCCAGGCCCTGACCTGTAGCCGCCGACAGCCAGACCCGCACCGGCAAGCCGTCACCATCGCGCTGGATATGGGGTTCTACCCCGTCCAGCAGGTCAATCTTGTTGTAAATTTCCAGCATGCGGATATCGCCGGCACCAATCTCCCGCAGCACCTGCCCAACCTGCTCCACCTGCTGGTCACGCTCTTCGGCTGCGGCATCAATGACGTGCAACAGCAGGTCGGCACTGGCCGACTCTTCCAGAGTAGCGCGGAATGCCTCCACCAGCTTGTGCGGCAAATGACGGATAAAACCAACCGTATCCACCAGCGTGACCGGGCCGGCACCTTCAAGCTGCAAGCGGCGTACCGTAGGGTCCAGGGTGGCAAACAGCTGGTCGGCCGCATACACCTGTGCAGCTGTCAGCCGGTTGAACAGGCTGGATTTACCAGCGTTGGTATAGCCGACCAGCGAGACCGCCGGCACTTCGGCACGACGCCGGCCGCGCCGCGCCTGTTCGCGCTGGTTGCGGACTTTTTCCAGCCGGCTACGAATCTGGCGCATGCGGATACGCAGCAGGCGCCGGTCGCTTTCCAGTTGGGTTTCGCCCGGCCCGCGCAAACCGATACCGCCCTGCTGGCGGCTGAGATCGGTACGGCTACGGATCAGGCGGGTACTGATGTGTTCCAGCTGCGCCAGCTCCACCTGAAGCTTGCCCTCATGGGTATGCGCACGCTGGGCAAAAATGTCCAGGATCAGGCCGGTGCGGTCAAGCACACGACAATCCAGCGCACGTTCCAGGTTGCGCTCCTGGCTGGGGGTAAGGCTCTGGTTAAAGATAACCAGTTCGACCTGCTGGTCGGCGACCTGTTGCGCCAGCTCGTCCACCTTGCCGCTGCCGATCAGGTAACGGGCGGTGGGATGCTGACGGTTGACCCGGACCATGGCCACCACCTCGGCACCTGCCGAGCTGGCCAGCTCCATGAATTCGTCCGGGTCTTCGCGCTCGTCCGAACGCACAGCTTCCAGATGAACCAGCAGCGTGCGCTCGGTAAAGCTTTTTTGCAGGTCAGTCAAGGCGGGGCCGCTTATTCGTCGGCCTGGCCATCCTGTTCGTCATCCAGGCTCGGCAGACGTACCGGACGGCTCGGCACCACGGTGGATACCGCATGCTTGTACACCATCTGACTGACGGTGTTTTTCAGCAGAATGACGAACTGGTCAAAGGACTCGATCTGGCCCTGCAGCTTGATGCCGTTGACCAGGTAAATGGATACGGGGATACGCTCCTTGCGCAGCAGGTTGAGGTAAGGGTCTTGTAAGCTGTGCCCTTTTGACATGGTTTTGTACTCCAGGTAGGGAAAATAAACTGCGCCGGTTGTCGGCCATTACGCAGCGTGTTGTTACAGCCACCACTATGGTGGCCGCTTATAGTTTTTTCAAGACTTGCGCGAGCCGGTTTGGTTCCAGACTGTCGATCCAGTCCAGTGGTTGCCAGCTACGCAACCAGGTCAGCTGCCGCTTGGCCAGCTGCCGTGTAGCGGCGATACCCTTGTCGCGCATATCCTGATAGCTGCCATTGCCGTCCAGATAGTCCCAGGCTTGGCGATAGCCGACCGAGCGCATCGAAGGCAACTGTGCATGCAGGTCACCGCGCTCGCGCAGCTGCTGTACTTCAGCCAGAAAGCCCTGCTCCAGCATCTGGTCAAACCGCAGCGCAATCCGCTCGTGCAGGATGGCCCGTGACGCGGGTGCCATGGCAAAGGCGTGCACAGTATAGGGCAAAGCATGGCCGGCTGCCTGCTGTTGTTGGCGCAAACGGTGCGCAGTCATGGTTTCCCCGCTGACCAGCCACACTTCCAGGGCGCGCAGGATACGCTGAAAATCATTGGCATGGATGCGTTGCGCCGAACCTGGGTCCACCCGACGCAGCTCTTCGTGCAACGCCGCCAGCCCTTCACTGGCTTCGCGCTGCTCCAGTTGCGCGCGCACGCCGGCATCGGCGGCCGGCATATCGGCCAGCCCTTCCAGCAGCGCCTTGTAATACAGCATGGTGCCGCCGACCAGTACCGGCAGTTGCCCGTCACGCACCGCTTCAGCCATCAGTGCCAGTGCATCGCTCCGGAACTGCGCCGCCGAATAGCTTTCCAGCGGGTCAAGAATATCCACCAGCGCATGCGGATAACGGGCCAGCAACTGTGCATCAGGCTTGGCCGTGCCGATATCCATGCCACGGTAGATCAACGCTGAATCGACACTGATCAGCCGGCAGGGACGCTCGTCGGCCAGCGCCAGCGCCAGATCGGTCTTGCCCGAAGCGGTCGGCCCCATCAGCAATACCGCATCGGGTGCCCGTGCCATGTCAGCGGGCCAGGAAGTCACTGATACCGGGATCCTGAAACACCCGTTGCAGGGCATCACTCATGACCATGCTGACCAGCCGGTTGTTGGCGGCATCAGTGGGCGGCTTGACGAATTTCTTGCCCAGCTTGGCGGTGTAGCTGCCTTCGTAGTTGCGGCCATCCTTGCGCAGGCGCACCTGATAAGTGGCGCTGAGTTCAACCTCGCCCATCACCGTGCGGCTTTCGACGACGCTATAAGTCAAGCCGGTGACCTGCAGGTCAAAGGTTGCCGGTGCCTGGCCCTGTGGCGCAATGTTGAAACCGCGCATGCGTAGGCCCGCTTCGGTTTCTGCCTGCAGACGGGGCAGGAAACTGTTGCCCTGTACCGTCAGTGCATTCGACTCCTCATAGAGGCCGCCGCGATAGCCAAGTACCTGGCTGGTTCTGGCGTCACCGATACTCACGCTAACCCGCTGGCCCTGTGCCACGGCCCTGAGCTGCCCGCTCAGGCGCGGCTCGGGCTGGGCCTGTTGCGGACTCAGCCCGCAGCCAGCCAGAACGGCCACCATCGCCAGCGCACCCAAAACTGTTTTAACCGCTTGTCGTAGCTGCATAGTCCCTCCCCGGGTCAACAAAAGGTTCAATCACGGAAGTTGTTGAACTGCAGGGGCATGCCCAGTGACTGCCCGCGCAGCATGGCCATTACTTCCTGCAAGTCGTCACGCTTCTTGCCGGTAACCCGCACCTGCTCGCCCTGGATGGCGGCCTGCACCTTGAACTTGCCTTCCTTGATCAGGCCAACAATTTTCTTTGCCAGCTCCTTGTCGATACCTTCGCGCAGTACCAGCTCCTGCTTGACCACCTTGCCGGATGGATAGTGGTCTTTCTGCTCAATGCACTGGATGTCGAGCTTGCGCTTGACCATGGCCAGATGGATGATCTCGATCAGCTGCTGCAGCATGAAATCGGCGTCGGCCGTCAAGGTGACGGTTTTATCATTCAGCTCGATCGTTGCCTTGCCGCGCAAGTCATAGCGCCGTTCCAGCTCTTTGGCGGCATTGTCAATGGCATTGGTAACTTCGTGCTTATCAAGCTCTGAAACCACATCAAAGGACGGCATGGTGCTCTCCATCAATAAACTGTCAAACTAACCATTACATCACCGTGGCAGCTTGCTATTATGCGAAGCCGTGACCGGCGAGTATTCGAATGGCCGCCAGTATAGCAAACCCGGCTCCGGTTCTGCCTGCCCGTCACGTTACACCCCAGCACACAACTGCAATCCCGGTTCAGGTCCGGCCTTGATACAGGTGTCCCATGCCCAGCTCCAGCATCAGCATTCTGGTTGTCGATGATACGAAGTTTTCCAGCGTCATGATTGGCCGTGCGCTCGGCCAGGCCGGGTACCAGGACATCCGTTATGCCAGTAGCGGACTTGAGGCCCTGGAACACATCAGGCAGCGTCCTGCCCAGTTGCTGCTGGCCGACTGGCTGATGCCGCAAATGGACGGCCTGACCCTGACCTCAAGCGTACGCAGTCTCGACCAGCAAACCGGCAACTACACCTATGTCCTGCTGCTGACCGGCAAGGAAGGCAGCGCCGCGCTGGCCCAGGCCTTCGAAAAGGGCGTTGACGACTTCATCAGCAAGACCGACATGAACGAGCAACTGGTGCCCAGGGTACGCGCCGCCGAGCGCATGTTCCGCCACCTGCAACAGCTGCAAACCAGCAACCAGTCGCTCAAGCACAACCTGCAACAGCTGCAGGCCGTCAACACGCTGGATCCGCTGACCAGTCTGGGCAATAAAAAATGCCTGATGCGCACCCTGGAAAAATACCTCAAACAGCTTGAAGCCCGCGGCGGCGTGCTCGGCCTTCTGCTGTTCAGCATCGACAACATGGCGCAGCTACGCCAGCAGTACGGTGTCGAAATCCAGAAAGAGCTGCTGCGCCTCGCCGGGCACCGTCTGGAACAACTGGTACGCCCACTGGACTATCTGGCCCGCCTGGATGGCAACGAATTTGTGCTGCTAACCCTGATGGACACCGACGCACCCTGCAACGGCAACAGTTTCAAGCGCCTGTATGATGCGTTCAACCTGAAATCCTGCAAAACGGGAGCCGGGTTCATCAACCTCAAGACCGCTGTCAGCATGCTGACACTGGATCCCGCCGCACTGCCCGCCAGCCCCGACCGCCTGCTGGAACAGGCACGCGTTCACCTGGCAGACTCGCGTAGCGAACACCGTATTGCCCACAGACATCTCCATCACCCGCTGGCATGAGCTGGCACATCCTGGGCGGCGGCAGCCTAGGCTGCCTGTGGGCCGCCCGCCTGCAACGGGCCGGCCAGCCGGTACGACTGATCCTGCGCCCTGCTACGCTTGAACAGTTTCAGGCTGGCCACAACCAGCTATTTTTTACCGACCTGCACCCGCAGCGCCACACCCTTACCCTGCCCGCCGAAACTGCAAACTCCGGCACAGCCATCCAGCGCCTGATTGTGGCTACCAAGGCCCATGCCGCCGCCAGCGCCGTGGCCGGCATCCGCCATCGCCTGCAGGCCGGCAGCCAGCTGCTGTTGTTGCAAAACGGTATTGGCAGCCAGCAGGAGGTCGCAGCCCTGGTGCCGGACTTGCCGGTTATGGTTGCCAGCAGCACCGAGGGTGCCTGGCTGCAGGCACCGTTCGACTGCGTGCATGCCGGTGCCGGACAAACGCTAATGGGTGATCTGCAGGGCGGTGCGCAAGCGCCGGACTGGCTGGCCAGCCTGCAACAGGCGGGCATCGCCTGCCAGTGGCACAGCGACATCCTGCCGGTGCTCTGGCGCAAACTGGCCATCAACTGCCTGATCAATCCGCTGACGGTGATCCACCAGTGCCGCAATGGCGAGCTGGCGCAACACACCGGACAAATCAACTTATTGGCAGCCGAACTGCAGCAACTGCTGCACGCAGCCGGCCAGCCAGAGGCTGCGCAGGACCTGCCCTTCACTGCCCTGCAGGTCATCCGCAATACGGCCGCCAACCGCTCCTCCATGCTGCAGGACGTGCAGCAGGGGCGACGCACCGAAATCCGCTACATTACCGGTTTTGCCCTGCAACAGTGCCAGCAACTAAACCTTGACTGCCCGCAGCTGACCGCCCTGCACGAACAACTACAACAACAGCTGCGCCAGCTGGGCCTGCCCGACGATTAAGCCGTATTTGTCCCCGGCGCCCGCCCGTGGCAAGCTGTGCCCCTTTTCAGACAGAGGACAGCCAGATGGGCAACCGCATCAGCAAGGTATACACGCAAGCCGGAGACGACGGCCTCAGCGGACTGGCCGATGGCAGCCGCCTACCAAAAAGCCATCCCCGCTTTGAAGCCATGGGCGCACTGGACCAGCTCAACAGCCAGCTGGGCGTACTGCTGGCCGGCCTGCAGCACGAACAGGCCGCCAAACCTGCACTGCAACAGGTCATCGACGCACTGGCCCCCTGGCAGCACCTGCTGTTTGATCTGGGCGGCGAACTGGCCATGCCCCAGTATCAGGTGGTGCAAACCGCCCATACGCAACAACTGGAACAGCAGATCGACCAGTGGACGGCGCAACTGCCACCACTCAAGGACTTTATCCTGCCCGGCGGATCACTGCTGATTGCCCAGGCGCATCTGTGCCGCTGCGAAGCCCGCACCGCCGAACGCCGCTGTCAGCAGCTACACCAGATCGAACCGCAGCGCCGCGAAGTGCTGGCCTTTATCAACCGGCTGTCCGACCTGTTCTTTGTCGCAGCGCGCATCATTGCCCTGCATCAGGAATGCAAAGAAGTGCTCTGGCAAGCCCAGCCCAAACCGGAGCCAAAGCCTTGAGCAAACACATACGGGTGGCAGTCGCCGTTATCGAAAACGGGCACGGCGAAATCCTGCTCACCCGCCGCGCCAGCGACAAACATCAGGGCGGGCTATGGGAGTTTCCCGGCGGCAAGTGCGAACCTGGCGAAGCGATAACCGATGCGTTGACACGGGAAATCCGTGAAGAACTGGCGATTGAAATCACCACTGCCACGCCACTAATCAGCATTCCCTACCAGTATCCTGACCTGCATGTGCTGCTGGAGGTGTTTCGCGTCACCGCCTTTACCGGCGAACCACGCGGAGCCGAAGGCCAGCCCATGCAGTGGGTCACACCAACCCGGCTCAACGACATCCCGCTGCCGGCAGCCAACCAGCCCATCGTACGGGCGGTACAACTGCCCGACCGCTATCTGGTTACGCCCGATTTGAGCGACAGCGAGCAGTTATATCAGGGGGTTATCGCCGCCGCCACACAGGGCATCCGTCTGATTCAACTGCGTGCGCCCCGGCTTGAACGCAACGCTTACCGCACACTGGCCGAGCGCCTGCTGGCCGCTTTACCGGCCTCCACCACCTTACTGCTCAAGGGCGAGCTGGACGACATTCTGTCGTTTGAGCCTGCCGGCTGGCACCTGACCGCCGCGCAACTGCACGCCCTTGCCGGTCAACCACGACCACTACCGGAAGGGCGCTGGCTGGCCGCTTCCTGCCACAACGCCACAGAACTGGAGCAGGCCGCCGCACTGGGCTGCGATTTCGCCACCCTCTCGCCTGTTCTGAACACCGCCAGCCATCCCGATGCCACACCACTGGGGTTGGAACAGGCTACCGCCCTCACCGCCAGCGCACAGTTGCCAGTGTTCTGGCTGGGCGGACTCCAGCCGGCGGATATTCCAGCCACAAAAAATGGCGGTGCTCAGGGAGTCGCCGCCATTCGTGGGCTATGGCCAGATTTGGAATAAGCTCCATCAATACCATGTAACGCACTCAGCACGTTGACGCGAAAACATCATGTCTATAATCTTGGACATATGGACACTAATATCGCACTTGAAAGTTTTGCCGCACTCTCGCAAGAAACACGCCTGGCGGCGTTTCGCCTGCTGGTACGCGAGGAGCCAACGGGGCTACCCGCCGGTGAAGTCGCCCGCCAACTGGCTGTGCCGCACAACACCATGTCTGCCCACCTGGCAGTGCTCGCACGTGCCGGCTGGGTACAATCCAACCGTCAGGGGCGCACGGTTATCTATCGCGCCAATCTGCCACACATGCAAAAGCTGATTATATTTTTGGCCAACGACTGCTGTGCTGGCCATCCCGAGATGTGCCGCTCGCTAGCCGTTCAACTGGAAGAGCAGCATGAGCACTAAAAGCGGCAGTTCCTGTTGCACCAAACCTGCATCCCAACCCCAGCCACCCCAGCCAAACAGCAAGCCAGAACAGTGGCAGCGCAACTACCTGCTTGCCATCACCGCACTGGCAATCCTCTGGTGGCTGGCTTACCGCTATATCCTGCCGTTTTCAGGCTGGCTGGTCTTCGATGTACTGGGCATGGAACAAGGCTCGCACCTGGGGCTTGCTCTGGAGTTTTTTATCTATGACACGGTAAAAATCCTGTTACTGCTGGTGGCCCTGATTTACGGCATCGCCTGGCTACGCGCCACGCTGAATATGGAGCAGGTACGCAGCTATCTAGTCGGCAAAAAACGGGGGCTGGGCTATTTTCTGGGTTCGATATTCGGTGCTGTAACGCCTTTTTGCTCCTGTTCCAGTGTACCGCTGTTTCTGGGCTTTACTACGGCGCGCATTCCCATGGGCATCAGCATGGCGTTTCTGATTACCTCACCGCTGATCAATGAAGTGGCCGTAGTGCTGCTATGGGGTCTTCTGGGCTGGAAGTTCACGCTTGTGTATGTGTTCGCCGGACTGGCCGCAGGTGTTGCTGGCGGTTTTGTCATGGACGGGTTAAAGACAGAACGCTGGTTACAGCCGCATATTCTGGATTCGATGAACCGCACCGCAACACCATGCTGTCCGGGCAAAGGTAAACAAGACACAGTCCCACCTGCGCTGGAAAACTCAAGCATGTACCGCCGGCACCGCTTTGCCAGCAACGAAACCCGCGAGATTTTCCGCCGTGTCTGGCACTGGGTGGTGATCGGCGTAGGCATTGGTGCAGCCCTGCATGGCTTTGTGCCCGACAACTGGTTTGCCGGCCATCTGGGTGCAGGCCAGTGGTGGACCGTGCCCTCCGCCGTGCTGGTTGCCATTCCTTTGTATTCCAATGTCACCGGCATAGTACCGATTATGGAAAGCCTGCTGCTCAAAGGCTTGCCGGTGGGTACCACCATGGCATTCTGCATGAGTGCGGTCGCGGCGAGCATCCCCGAAGTGCTGATGCTGCGCCAGATCATGACCGTCCGTTTGCAGGCCAGTTTTATCCTGTATCTATGGGTGATTTTTACCCTGGTCGGCTGGCTGCTGAATCTGGCTGCGCCTTATATTCTTTGATTGAACGAGACACCCTTTATGTTGCCTGCTTTGCTGATTTTTATTCTCACCCTGACGCTGGTGATCTGGCAGCCACGTGGCCTGGGCATTGGTTATAGCGCATTGGGCGGTGCCGTGCTGGCGCTGCTGGCGGGCGTGGTACAACTGGCAGATATTGGCGTGGTGTGGGGCATTGTCTGGGATGCTACCTTCACCTTTATTGCGCTGATTATTATTTCCCTTATTCTGGACGAAGCTGGTTTCTTTACCTGGGCGGCGCTGCATATTGCCCGCTGGGGTGGCGGGCGCGGGCAGTTATTGTTTCCTTTGATTGTGATTTTGGGCGCAATGATTTCTGCCGTGTTTGCCAACGACGGCGCGGCGCTGTTGCTGACTCCCATCGTCATCGCCATTTTGCATCGCCTGCGTTTCACGCCTGCCGCCACGCTGGCGTTTATTATTGCTACAGGTTTTATCGCCGATACCGCCAGCCTGCCACTGGTCATTTCCAATCTGGTCAATATCGTCAGCGCCAATTTCTTCGACCTGTCCTTTGCCCGTTATGCGCAGGTCATGGTGCCGGTGAATCTGGTGTCGGTCGCAGCGTCATTGGCAGTGCTGTGGCTGGTTTTCCGGCACCAGCTACCCAGGCGTTACTCAGTGGATGAGCTGGATTCACCTGCCAGCGCCATTGTTGATCGGCAGGTGTTTTACGCCGCCTTTCCTATACTAACGGCGCTGCTGCTGGCCTACTTTGTTCTGGCGCGCTGGAGCCTGCCGTTTTGTCTGGTGGCCGGTGCTGCTGCGCTGGTTCTGCTGTTGATTGCCGGACGGTTCGGCCAGACAAAGTGCAAACCTGTAGTCCCTCTGGCCAGAATTTTACGTGGTGCTCCCTGGCAGATTGTGCTGTTTTCACTGGGCATGTATCTGGTGGTTTACGGACTGGGACAGGCCGGCCTGACGCAACTGGGGGCGACGGCGCTGGAATGGCTGGGTGGGCAAGGTGCTGTCATGGCCACGCTGGGTACGGGCTTTCTGAGCGCTATCGTGGCTTCAGTCATGAACAACATGCCGTCCACGCTAATGGGCGCACTGGCCATCGAGCAGGCGCAGGTGCCCGAGCTAACCCGTCAACTGATGATTTACGCCAATGTCATTGGCAATGATCTGGGGCCGAAATTTACCCCGATTGGCAGCCTTGCCACCCTGTTGTGGCTGCACGTGCTGGCCGGCAAAGGCCACCGTGTCAGCTGGGGGCAGTATATGAAAATTGGCCTGCTGATTACTCCACCGGTACTGCTGGTAACCTTGCTGGCACTGGCTTTGTGGTTGCCCATGCTGCCCGATTTATAAACCGGGCAGCCGCAGGCATGGTCAGGTACGGTATTCCGCATTAATCCGCACATATTCGTGCGACAGGTCGGTGGTCCAGATGGTTTCGCTAAACTCGCCACGCCCCAGCTGGATACGGATCAGGATTTCTTCCTGCTGCATCACGGCAGCACCCTGCTCTTCGGTGTAGCTGGCGGCACGGCCACCGTCCTTGACGATACACACATCGTTCAAAAACACGTTGACCTTTTCCTGCTCCAGCCTGGGCACACCAGCATAGCCAACCGCCGCTACGATACGCCCCCAGTTGGGGTCCGAGGCAAACAGTGCGGTTTTAATCAGCGGTGAATGCGCCACGGCATAGGCCACATCCAGACATTCCTTGACGTTGCCGCCCTGCTCGACCTGTACTGTGACAAACTTGGTGGCACCCTCACCGTCACGCACAATCGCCTGCGCCAGTTGCATGGCCACCGCGCACACGGCGTGTTGCAGCTTTTGGTACAGCTCGCCTTCGGCCTTGTCGATGGCCGCGCCGGTCTGGCCGGTGGCAATCAGCATAAAGCTGTCGTTGGTGGAGGTATCGCCGTCGATGGAAATACGGTTGAACGACTGATCTGCAGCCTGCTTGACCAACTGCTGCAGCACGGTCTGACTCACTTTCGCATCAGTAGCCACATAGCCCAGCATGGTCGCCATATTGGGACGAATCATGCCGGCACCCTTGCTGATGCCGGTGACGGTGAAGGTTTCGCCGTCGTGCTCAAACTGCTGGCTGGCTCCCTTGGGCAGGGTGTCGGTGGTCATAATGCCTTCACCGGCCAGCGCCCAGTTGTCTTCTTTCAGGTCGGCAATCGCCGCCGGCAACGCAGCAGTGATTTTATCCACCGGCAGCGGCTCGCCAATCACACCAGTCGAAAACGGCAGCACCTGCTCCAGCGGTACATTCAGGCTGTCGGCCACCGCCTGACACACCTGCTGCGCCGCCGCAAGGCCAGGCTGGCCGGTAGCAGCATTGGCATTACCGGTATTGGTAATCAGGTAGCGTACCGGCTGGCCCAGACGCTGCTTGCACAACTGCACCGGCGCGGCACAAAAGGCATTCTGGGTAAACACGCCCGCCACCGTACTGCCCTCGGCACAACGCATCAGCACCAGGTCACGGCGGCCTGCTTTTTTAACACCCGCACTGGCAATCCCCAGCGCAAAACCCTTAACCGGATGCATAACGGGCATCGCGCCCAGACCTACTGCCATGATCGACTCCTGACGATGGATAGTGGAAAAGCGCCTATCATCCGGCATTGGCCCAAAGCAGGCAATAGGCGTAACCACCGCAGCACCCGGCCAACGCTACAACCGCCAGCCTACGTGCCAGTCACAGAGTCCAGCAGACATAACCGGCATGGATTCCGGCATGGCCGGGCCACCCCCTCCACCAACGGCACGGTGTATCCGCAGGCAGGGCGAGGCCGGAGCAAAGCATCAGCAACAGGCTCGAAGCTCGCTTCGAGACTGGCCCCGTAGCTTTGCGCAGCGCCTCATCCTGCCTGCCGCACCGAGGCCAACCCCCCAACTACTATGGATTCCGCGACTTCACTACGTTACACGCGGAATGACAGGAATGTGAAGGCTGGATCACTGCACGCGACAGCAGCCCGGCAAAGCCGGGCCACCCCCTCCACCAACGGCACGGTGTATCCGCAGGCAGGGCGAGGCC
>CAZVDA010000047.1:0-11890 GCA_964625365.1 uncultured Thiopseudomonas sp.
GGCCCCGCCCCCCCCCCCCGCCCGATAACATCAAGAAGTACCTCCCCCTCTACGAAGCCAAGATGATCCACCACTTCGACCACCGCTGGGCCACCTACGAAAACGACAAAACCCGCGACCTCACCCTCCAAGAAAAACAAGACCCCCGCCATCTTGTTTGCGGGCGTTACTGGGTAGCCAAAGAAGAAATCCACCTCGAAGACAAGAAGTTAGGCCGGATGATTGGGTATAGAAGAATTAGCAACACCACCAATGAGCGCACATTTGTTGCCAGCAATCTTGGATTGGTTGCTGCTGGTGACAGCGTCTTCCTGATCTTAAGTTCCTTAAAGAAGGCGCCTATCTACCTGACCCCTACGTTATGTTGCATTCCATTTGATTATGCTACTCGCCAAAAAATGGGGGGAACAAATCTAAACTTCTACCTCACACAACAACTACCCGTCTTGACGCCTGAAATATTCAGTGAACCATTCATATTTCCGGGGAATACTCAAAAATTTGGAGACTGGCTGCTCCCCCGAGTTCTGGAACTAATCTACACCGCCTGGGACCTGGAACCATTCGCCAAGGCTTGCGGCTACACCGGACCGCCCTTCAAATGGGACGAAGAGAGAAGATTCCAATTGCGGTGCGAGCTCGACGCCGCCTTCTTCCACCTCTACCTCCCCCCCACCCCCGAAGGCGAATGGAAGCCGGCCCGCCGCGAAGAAGGCGCCCCCTACGACGAAACCGACCAGCAACTGGAAGAACTAAAGCGCCACTTCCCCACCCCCCGCGCCGCCGTAGAATACATAATGGACACCTTCCCCATCGTAAAAAGAAAAGACGAGGCCAATCACAACGGCACCTACCGCACCAAAACCCAAATCCTGAAAATCTACGACCAACTCCAATCCGCTCTCCAAACCGATACTCTCTGCCAAGTCAATATTTCTTCAATCCAATAAGAGGCGACCTATGGATATCAGCTAGACATTATTAGCAACAATCGCCACTCTCTCAGTAGATCTATACATTGGAGCCGCCTTTAAACTGATTCATTGAACGTAAGCCAACAATGATATATTGTGTAAGTCACTGCTATGATTGAATTGGAACAGTGCGCAGTGGTGTAAGGGCAAAATTGCAAAGGCCAAAGCCGCTATTCCCAAGACGAAGCAATGCGAATCTGATGACTTTCCGGTATGGGTAGAGCAGATGATCCAGAAGGCGATACCATAGCGCCCAACAAACAAATCCTGCGTATTCGGTAAACGCACCGATGATTTGAAAGTTCTTCTGAAGGTAGACGATGAGCAAGATTACAGAAATACTCGTTGAGAAGGTCATCTGGCCACTCGTCATCCTAATACTGACGCCAGTCTTTACGTTAATCGGGTCGAAGTTTCAATCGGGAGATTGGTTAGCGTGGCTCAAACTGATTCCGTCCTGGGGGTACTGGCTCTTCTTCGGCATCACGGTCGTTTGGTTCCTTGTTAGTTTGATTGTGCGTCGAATACGACATCTCCGAGAACGCAACTTGCCATCGACACCGCCCTTCTACTCCATCCCACGATGGGGTTATCTCACTGTTGGGAAGCTTAAGTATCAAGGCGTTCAATGGAAAATTCGTATTCCTGCTCCATCACCATAGGACGGATTGACACCCGAGAAAGCCCAGTCTGCCCGAGTAGATATCGAGACACCGCCACGTTGTCCGAACTGTGATACTGAATTGGAACAGACGGAGACATTTTTCGGGGCATATCGATGGTCTTGTCTTCGATGCGGTTTCCAGGTCAAGAACTCGATTAGTTACTACCACGAGGCTATCCGGGCAGAAAAACTTGCGCAATCGTGGTGGGAAAAGGAACCGAAGGGGAAATGAGAGCCTAATAATAAGTTTATCAAGTTTATCTCCTTCCGCTACGCATCGGGCGAATCATTCCGGGTGGCGTTTGCCTACATTGGAGGGGTTCGTGGATCATACATATGAAGAAATTAGGCAATGTGTTCTCGACGTTTTAGCTGGTCGAGAAAGCGGGAGCTATGATCCCTCACAATACTTGAATCTTCAAGTCACGGTTGCCGAGGTGTTCCTGCGCAGAGAAAATCCTGGGCGGAAACCGGTAGGTGAATCAAAATTATCGAGATATGATCGGGAACTTTTCTTAGAAGTATTCTGGGATCTCTTTAGGCAGGGGATAATTACACTCGGTCTAAATGATTCTAACCCAAATTTTCCATTTTTTCGAGTTTCAGCAAATGGCAAGAAAATCCTTGAGGGGCAAGAGCCTTATTTCTTTCACGATCTCTCCACCTATGAAAAAGTTATCAAAGAGAATATCTCGAACGTGGATGAGATTACCCTAATCTATCTCAAAGAATCTATGCAAGCATTTCTAAGTGGATGCCTGCTTTCTTCTGCTGTGATGCTTGGTGTAGCTACTGAGCATAGCTTTCTGAAATTACTAGATATCATTGAAAGAAATCCAGATTATGTCGAGATGTTTAAGAATGCTTTTACGCAACGTACAATACTGCAAAAATTTAATAAATTTCGAAACATACTTGACCAAATCTTCGGCATTTTGCCTGCAGATGTAAAAGAGGATCTTGACACAAATCTTTCTGGAATATTGTCAATGATAAGAAACTTCAGGAATGAGTCTGGCCATCCAAGTGGCAAGATAATAGGCCGCGAGCAGTGCTATATTCTGCTCCACCTATTCATTCCCTGTTGTAGAAAAATTTACGAACTTATTGAGTATTTTAAATCAAAACCATAAAAGAGTGAAGTATTTAATTTAATTGATGCGGGAAACAGTGCAGCCTTATATATCAGGATATTTTGCAAATCAGCTCAAATATTTACGGGATGCTCCTCGTCCCCCAAACAGCGCTATGGATTGCAATCCGCCTGTTCTTGGGCGCTTAGTGTTTTTAAATATGTTGATGTAGCGGACGCCTGCTGCGGCGAGCTTATATGCCTTTGCAGTCGCTTATGATCTGCGAGCTGTTAGCCTCTACGTCTATGTGGTGTTGTGATAGCAAAGACGTGCCGGAAACCATAAACTTAATGATGAGCCGATGGAGTGGCAGGATATGCTTTCAGCTCATAAGTATGGAAACAGGAAGTGGTATTGGCGTCTTTTTCTGACGCGTAGTCGTATACGCCATATCATCCTCTCCTTTCTCTATAGGCAGAGAATGAAGGCTCATCGGTCAAGAGAAACATTCTCCATCTTTCACAGACTCACGAGTCTGACACTCCCGGTATTTTTGATAGCCATCCTTTTTATTCTCTGTTTTGAAGTATCTGAGTGGGCCATCCTTCGTTTGAGCGGCTGTTTGCAGTTTATACCTCTCGACAAGCTGGCAGAAGTTATTTCGATGCTCCGGCGTCTGGCATCTCAGAATGATAGAGTTGCTACGACCATCTTGACGGTGTTGGCATCTACCTCGAGTCTATTTCTTGGTCTATACTTCACTGCTATTAGCATAGTTCTCAGTTCCTCTTTTGCGCATTCTCCCAACAATATGCGCAACCTTCTTCTGAATGAACGAGTCGGTAATCGGTATATTAAAGCGCTGGCTATTCTAACCGTTGCCTGCATCGTCGTGCTTAGTCTTCGCGCTTTTGGTTATCAAACATCCGCAACTACATTAATAGCTGTCTCTTTGCTGGGATGTTTCAGTGTTTTCTGCTTCTTGGTGCTTGGGATAAGGGCCTTTTCATTTTTCGATCCGATGGAGCTATGCAGAGTTGTATTCGGGGACCTTATGCTATATATCCGAGGCGCCACTGTGTATGGTAACTTCTGGGATGAACCAGCCTTCCAATCTCACTATCATAAGTTGGCGACAGGTGCAGTGGAACAACTCGAAACACTGATGGTGCTTGTTGGAGCAGATGCCAACCTAAAGAGAGAGTCCGGCTTTACAGTGCTTCGGCATACGATATACTCGTTGGGACTCTACGTAAAGCATCGCTCTCGCATTCCAACGCAAAGTTACTGGTACACTCGGATTCCCCGTCATAAGAATTGGTTTTTGCAGGATGACACAGTGCTTAACACAGCACTTGCAACCCAGACGGGAATTCAGCCGGAGTTAGTCGCTGACCCATACTGGATAGAGACACAGCTCGACGAATCTATCGCTGAACTGCTTGTCAATCTAACCAAACCTGGCCGACGACGCGAACTAGGTGCTATACAAGCGTTCCTCGAAGCTTCGAGTGACTACTTCGAGATAAAGGGGATTGAGTTAGAATCAGAGCATGGTGTGGCGCAATTCCGCTCAATGACACAACCCATTCTAAAATTTGCGCTTACACTAACTCAGGAGGATGACCGTGATGTGATGGTGTTGGCTACGCTCGATACCTATCTATTCGCAAGTATGTCTCTCTTTATTGGTTTCGCCAAAGTAATACGTTCAAGCTCCATTGAGGGTATTAAGGGGAAGATTAACTCCATCGATTGGACCAACCCCTCATCAGTTTACAAACAGTCCTTTCCTCCACCGATTCTCCCCATTGTAGAAGATCTCCAAAGCCGTCTCAGGTTTGAGGTAGCAACAGAGGATCGGTTAATAACACCCAATTGGTACATTTTACAGCTGGTAGCAATGGAATACTCCAAGCTATTGTACACATCTCTTGAAGTTGCATTTGATGTTATCGAGCAGAACATTTTAACTTTAGCGGAGAGCTTCAACACGAAGAGTCTTTGGTCACTCGCTGCAGTGACCGCAAACCGAGGGCTCGAAGCCATATCGAAAGTCGGTGCACATATGGATACCCTTCGAGAACTCATCAAAAGTCTTGAGTCACTGTCAGTTGAGAAGGAGCTTAAGTGGCAGGAATGGGATTGGGACGCCCACAAAAAGAGGTGCGGGGACATCAACCAGAAGTGTATTGATGTTCTAACAATAGCTTTGCCTGGTCTATCAATGCTGGAGCACGATGCAAAAATACCCGACTCATTTGGTCAAGCGTACAATGTGATCTGCCAGCGATGTTATGAATATTTAACGGAAGGAAATGCTGAAGCGTTTGCAAGGGCGCTACCATCCCTATTCCTTGGTGCACTGTCCGCCCATAACAAGATCAGGGCACTAGTTAAGGATTATATTCCGATTGCCGGTACAACGCTTATGCTGGAGCCCCTTGTTGATATTATGGAACTCTGTGGATATGCACGGGTGTACTCAGAGCTTTTGAATATTCCAGTTCTATGGAATGTTTGCCAAGCTACGTGGGACAGGTATCTCTCAACTAAAAAGACCCCTGAGCAGCGAAAAGATATCCTGAAGTTCCTGATAACATCCTATGAATATCGACGTGATGCTTATGGAATGTATCCGCGAGACCTCCTCAGGACACGTTGGCAAATTAGACTGAATGCCGTGCTTCGGGATAGGGGTCTAATTGGTGACCACTTTATATACAAATTTTATAAAAAGCAACCTACGGTCAATCACAAAAGCCATCTCATTCGTGCTTTATGCCGAGGTGGCTATGAGCTACATATAAGTGGCTCTGATATTTTCCTTGCGACATACCTTACGAAGTTAAAAGGTGCAGAGGGAATAGCATACCAAGACCGATGGGATCTTCACGGCCAGATCGATCGCGAAGAGAATCGTGGGAGAGATAATGATGGATAGGAGGCGAAGCCAGCAACTACGACACAAATCGCTCAACTACCACGATCATAGGCGTTCATCCAGATATATGAATATTGGCATATATCAACGTATGTTCAGCGAGGATATTCATCTGGCCATTATGCCCATCGGAGGCCGATCGACTACAAACCTTGACTTCTCAGTTTCGATTGAGCCTCACTCCAATGAGATGGAGCAAAGGATCGTAGAAGCTCTACCAACTCGCAACGGACTCAGTAGATACTCGCTAACCGAAACTGTTTGTTCCTTCGTGGACGAATGCGCAATGACTATGGGGGCTTATGGTGTAGCCTACTATGAGAAGGTAAACGGCATTAGGGCTGAAACCGTCACCACTCCACCTTTCCAGTTTATACGAATACACAACCTATGCATTCATAGGAAGTTTGGCATTATCTGGCAGTTCGTGCCATCTCACGTTTGGAAAGAACAAATGAAAAAAGAAAGATCTATGACATCCAAGAAATCGCCTCGACGGTGGGCCTTTCTGTCCAATCGCGATGTGGCAATTTTCCAGATGCCATCTTTGATAGGAGGCCCAGCTGGATTCAGACGCATACTATCTGACCTGTATTACATTGGAGGGTTGGGCGCATCGCAGTTCATAATAGAAGATATGTATGCCACTGCGAAGAATCGATCAGGATATGACTTTGCCGTTCACCGGTTGAGCCAAGATGAACAGCTCGCTAGAGTTACTCGGCGGTGGGGGTGGATGGCCCGCAATATGATCAGAGAGAGGGTAACAGCATACTACCAATTCCACCGACGGCTAGTATTCGAAAAGGCAAAGGCTATTCTTAGAGAGCATATCATCTCTGAACTCAATCGGCATCTGGCAGATATTGGCAAAAGGCTGGGATTTGATGTGCGGATTATCGTCTCCGGGTTACCGTCTATTTCGGACTGTGAAGCTGCAATTATGGGGCTGGCATCGGGAAAGATGCAATTCAAGAATGTTGTGGAGTTTATGCGGAAGGTCTAGTTTTAATGATTGCTAACCGAATCCACATAGCGAGGGACCCTTTGATAGGGTAGAATTGCTGCCAACAACGGGACCTAATGATGAACACATTTATCAGACGGATCAAGACTTATATGCTGGTATCTATGTTGATTTGGGTATTGTGGTTTGTAGAGAATACCAAGGCTGAAACAAAGCCTTGGGAGAGGGAACGGGCAAAACAGCAAGGCAAGGAGGCCTGGTCAGGTCAGGTAATAATTACTCCATCTCCTTTTATCCCCGCCTCGTCTCGCCTTGATCCTTTCGGCGATCCTATTGCCAAAGCCCATAATGAAATCGATAAATATACGAAGGATATTGAGAGAAACCCGACCAATCTGACCTATACACTGAGAGCTCACACAAAATCTGGTATCGGCGATTACAAAGGGGCAATTGAAGATTACACGAAAGCAATAGCGCTGCAACCAAAGGATGGCAATGCATATTATTGGAGAGGTTCTACCAGAAGCAAGCTTGGTGATTATAAAAAAGCAATAGAAGATTATGCAAAAGCGATTGAACTCGATGAAATTCGTGGATACCAAGGCCGCGCTAATGTTAACAGAATGATGGGAGACTACCAAAGTGCAATCCAGGATTATACCAAAGCAATAAACTTTGAACCGAACTTCTATTGGCATTATTTAGCTCGTGGTGATGTTAAAGCTAATATTTCAGATTACCTCGGAGCTGTCGAGGATTACACAAAGGCAATTAAGTTGGCACAAGATGACAAACTATTTATATCCCAAAACGATCTTCCACTGATCTATTTAAGGCGGGGTGTTATAAAGGCGGAACTCAGAGACTACCAAGGTTCTATTCAAGATTTCTCAACGGTGATAGAACTCGACCCGAGGTATGCCGGCGCATACAATAACCGCGGTGCCGTCAAGATGGAGATGGGAGATAATCAGGGGGCAATAAAAGACCTCGAAAATGCGATAGAATTTGATCCTTTCGATGCTGATGCTTATTCTAACCTAGGGAGTGCCAAGACCAGACTTGGTGACTACCAGGGGGCGATCATAGACTGCACAAAGGCTATAGAACGCGACCCGAATAATGCTGCAGGATACAACAACCGGGGATTAGCAAAGCTTTGGCTTGGAGACTACGAGGGGGCGATTATAGATCTATCAAAGTCAATTGAAATTGAGCCCAACGATGCTAAAGCATATCGTAGCCGGGGACTAGCCAAACTTGAACTCGAAGATTACCAGCAAGCAATTCTTGATTATACGAAGGCTATAGAACTCGACCCAAGTAATGCCTCAGCATATAACAATCGGGGGTTAGCAAAGCTTAATCTCGAAGACTATAAGGCAGCAATAGGGGATTTTGCAATAGCGATCGAACTCAACCCCAATGATGATGCAGCGTATAACAACCGAGGAATTTCAAATATTCATCTAGAAAACTATCAGGAGGCGATAATAGACTTTACCAAGGCTATGGTTATCGCCCCCAATGATGCCGCTGCATACAACAACCGTGGATTGGCAAAGTTTAACCTTGGTGACTATCACGGGGCGGTAGTCGACTGTACAAGGGCTACAAACCTTGATCCAACATATGCTGTAGCTTACCGTAACCGAGGTATGGGAAAGTTTAAACTTGGAGATCAGGAAGGAGCCCGGTTAGATTGGAGAAATGCAGGCGAACTTGGTGATTCTTATGCTTGGAATCTTATTCGAACGGCATCACCTCAAAATAGTGCAGTCATAGAAAGAGCATCAGCTAATATCCCCCCCATTAGAGCATCGCAAACATTCGAGGTTATACATTTCCAATACTCAGACGCCACCAATAAAGGGGAGATCTCGGTAAAGACTTACGGGCGGGGAATTAAAGCTAGAGAATGGCTTATTACAAATATTGGGGCTATATGTTCGAGTAAAAGTATTGTCCTGAAAGCTGGATCAGAATCTATGACCGGTGGTCCTTACCGTGTCCTTGATGAACAAATCAAGGACGGCATCCTAACGATCCACTTCGAGTACGGATACTAATCTCACAACTTGTCAACGGTCGATTAAGACCAGCCAGCGAAGAATGGTTTAAACCCTGCCACTATGATGGGGTAGGATCCTTACCAATCGTAGGAATCTGATAGATAACAAATGAATATGGCCAGGAAAAAACTGAACAAGATAGTCGAAATCTTGGAAAGAAAGTATCAGGGTTGGTCTGACTTCTCTTCTCCCAGATTTGTTGAAGACGAGACAGGATATAAGCGGATGACGATTGAAAAAGCACATGAAGAATTAAGCGAATTGGTGCTGAAATCCCATCTGGAGAAAGGGGAGTATTCCGAGATCATCGCCAGCCTGGAACGGATAGGGAGAGATAACAACCTCCTCTATCAGTCGGTGCCGACGGCAGGGGACCTCAATATTCTGTATCAGGAAGGGTTGGAGAAGGAGGGGTTTTGCTGGGCGATGTTTGACCTTCTTTACGGACCCGGGGGATCACCAGAGCGCTTGCAGCGATATGTTGATTTTGTCAATGAACGTGGACTTCCCAACAAGTGGACTTTTCCCACCTATTTTCTCTTTATCTGTCATCCTGAATCTGAGCTGTTCATCAAGCCGGAGACGATTATCCGTTTTCTCAAATTTATGGGTGATTCAAGCTGGTTCTCAATCAAGCCGGATAAATCCATATACTCTGACGTACTTAAACTGACTCGGGAGCTTAAATCCGGGCTGAAGGAATACAAGCCTCGGGATATGGTGGATATCCAGAGTGTAATCTGGGTGGTTTCAGCGGAGATGAAGAAACGAGTGGTAGCAGAAGATAAGTTTGCTGAATTCAAGTCCTTGTTTAGGGAATTTGCCGGCGAGTATTTTCGGTCGGAGGAGGGGAAGGTTCATATTGGGGCTTATGATCGGTTGCGGGAGTCGGGGAGGCGGAATTATGAGCGGATTGTGAGGCGTGTCCGGGCGGGGGAGGATGTTACAGACGAAGTCTTGCTGAAGCTGCTTCCTTATATCAACAGCCCAGCGAATCGAGAGGCGGGGGCCTGGATTACGATCTCTCCGGCTATCCGTCGGAACGTCAAGGAATGGTTCGAGAATGCCGGGTGGGCTAAGGTTGGGGATTGGCCGAAGGTGGCGGCGGCGATTTTGGAGTTTCTTGGGAAGTGCGATAAGTCCCCATCGTCGCTGGCCTCGGCGTGCGAGGAGTTCCGGAGTTCTCCCTACTCCAAGGGGTTCGGAACCGGGATGCTCACCCCCATCCTCAACGCGATCAACCCGGACGCTTTTTACCTGATTAACATCAAGCCGCTCAAGGTCATCAACTACCTTACCGAGAATAAGTACGGTGCGGGGCTGGAAGATTACCCGGCGGTCAACGAGATTGCCCACCGGCTGGTCGATCAGCTCGGGTCGGTGATGCGGGAGTACGACCTGCCGGTGAAGCGGGAGCCGGATCTCTTTGATGTCTTCTCCCATTGGATGGTGGCGGTGAAGAACTATAACTTCCGGGATATCAACTACTGGAAGATTTCGCCCGGGGAGAACGCCTGGAACTGGGAAGCCTGTCGGGAAGAGAACTTTATCGCCATCGGTTGGGACGAGCTGGGGGATGTCAGCGGCCTGAAGTCGGTCGAGTTCAAAAACCTGCTTGATCGGCTGGTAGCTGAGCACAGCGATTGGACAAAATCCGGGGCTTCCCAGGTCTGGACTTTTTCCCGGATCAAGGAGGGAGATCGGGTTGTCGCCAACCAGGGGACGAAGAAGATCCTGGGGATCGGAACGGTGACCGGTCCGTATTACTTCGTCCCCGGCGCCCGGCACGGGCACCGGCTCCCGGTGGTCTGGGACGATCTCACGCCACGGCAGGTCGAGGAGGGCGGGTGGAGGAAGACTCTGGTCAAGCTCAAATACGAGAAGTTCAAGAAGCTGCTGGAATCCTCTCCGTCCGGGTTGGCCGAGCCCTTCGGGAGGATCTTTACCTCCCGGGAGGAAGCCGAATGCTCGTTTGACCTGATGAAGGAGGGGCTGGAGAGGCTGGGGGTGACTTCGCCCGACGATCTCCGCTTCGCGGTCACCCTGGTCAAGGGCGGGCGGATGATCCGGCTGGATTACGGAAGCTGGGTGGTGATGCAGTTCTCCGAGCCGGGGGCGGCCCGGCAGACCGGCGGGCTGGCGATCTTCAGCGAACGGGCCGGGGTGTTGGGCGACTGCCACCAGTGGGAGCCTTTCCGGAATTCCTCGCCGACGGTGGCGGTCTGCGAGGTCCCGATCGGGGCGATCTGTCCCCTGAAGGGTGAGGCGAGGAAGCTCTTCGAGGAGAGTTTCGACTACATCCGGGAGTTTTTCCGGAAATGGAAGGCCAGCCACGTTACCCGGTTCAACCGCCGGGAGATCGCCGAGGCGATCTTCGACTCCGCGCTCCGCGATCGTCTCTTCTCTTCCGGGCTGAAGTCCGGCCAGGCTTTCGACCGCGAAGCTTTTGAACTGCTGGCCCGGCTTTCCGAAGATCCCACCAAAGAATTTTACCACCAGCATAAGGTTGAACTGAAGGAACGGGTACAAGACCCGTTCCAGAGCCTCTTCCTGAAGATTGTCGAGGGGCTGCCGTCGGAGATCACCGAGGTGATGGAGACGGAGAAGGATCTCTTCTCTCGATTCCTCAAGAACGACTTCGGTCAGGGGGGCGCCTGGGACTTTTACTGGGGGGCGATCTATCGCCGGAACGGGCAGAGGATCAAGGACGGGCAACTCTACCTGACTATCACCCGGGATTGCTTACGCTACGGGTTTCATATCGGAGAGACGGAAGAGGAGGTCCGCCCCCGCTTTTCCGCCAATTGCCGGAGGAATCAGAGAGAGCTGGTATCGATGCTGGAGCCGGTTCTGTCCGGAGAGAACTATCACTTCGGCAAGTTTCAGGACGAGGCCACCGGTCCGGATTCGCCGGAGACGGGCGAGCTGCCCATTTCGGTGGAATCTTCCTGGAGAGACTGGCTGGCTAACCCGGATCTCTTCGACTTTCGAGTGGCTTGTTCCTTGAGCCAGGAAGAAGTCCTGACGATGGAAGAAGATGAACTGATCGAGGAGGTCCGGGGGCAGTATCGGAAACTTTTTCCCCTGATCCTGCTCACGCTCTCCGACGACCCGATGCCGGCGATCAAGCGCTACCTCAACATCACCGAGACCGTCCACCCGCCTTATTCCCGGGCGGACGCCCTGGCCGACC
>CAZVDA010000048.1:0-11808 GCA_964625365.1 uncultured Thiopseudomonas sp.
GAAGCCAACGAGCGTGCACTGCGCATGCTGGAAAAAGCAAGCCGCAAGTAATTGCGACTGGCACAAAAAACCGGCCCTAAAGGGCCGGTTTTTTTATATCCGGAAAACGGGTTACTGCTTCTTTTGTCCATGGATGCGCTGTAACAGCTCGGCTTCGGAATGCGACAGGCCACAAGCCTGTTGCAGGTCTTCTGCCGTTGCCCCCATGCCAACCAGACGTGCAGCTTCCATGAACGACAGGCTGCCAGGATCGCGCTGCTCAAGCTGCAGCAGCTTGTCCGGCATGGGAGCTACCTGTTCGCGCAACGCGTGCAGTTCCTTGCCCATCTGCATGCTGCCCGACAAATAGTTGTCGAGCCTGCGCACCAGACCCGCCAGCTGACGGTCCTGTTTTTTTTGCAACTGCTGCAAGCGGCCCTGCAAGTCCTGTATTTGCCGGTACTGCCAATACAGGCCGTAACCAGCCGCTGCGGCCAGTATCAGGAGCAGTACATACAGGCCGTACAGCATCAGAAACTATCCAGCTCCGCCCATTCCTGCGCTGTCATCATTTTTTCCAGATCAACCAGAATGAGCAGCTCTTCATTCTTGTTGCATACACCCTGGATAAATTTGGCAGCTTCTTCGTTGCCCACGTTGGGGGCAGTCTCGATTTCGGACTGGCGCAAATAGACTACTTCGGCCACGCTATCAACCAGAATGCCCACCACCTGCTTGTCGGCTTCGATAATGACAATACGGGTATTGTCCGTCACCTCGGCAGAGGGCAGGCCAAAACGCTGGCGAGTATCAATGACAGTGACCACATTGCCGCGCAGGTTAATGATGCCCAGCACATAGCTTGGCGCACCCGGTACCGGCGCAATCTCCGAATAACGCAGCACTTCCTGTACCTGCATGACATTGATGCCGTAGGTTTCATCTTCCAGCCGGAAGGTTACCCACTGCAGGACGGGATCATCAGAGCTGTTTGCAGATTTAATATTCATATAGGTTTACCCTTCTTCCAGAACCGGCCACCTCGTGTGCAGCCGCTTTAGTATTGGATGTTGCAGACGCTTTGTACAGCCACATCATTCAGCTTTTGCTGCGTGTTCCTTCTTTTTCATGTACCTGTCCTGCCAGTGCATGCACGTCAAGCAGGGCACACATGTGTTCAATCACTGTACCGGCCAGCCATTCGCGCCCACGCCTGCTGGTCCGCCATTTAACGGCCTCAGGATGCAGGTGGATCGACTCGTGTACCGCATTGACCGCCAGCCCCCAGGAGTGGCCGTCAATGGAAATCACAAAGCGGAAGTCGTCCCTTAATTTATCATGATAGCGTTCAGGCATCACCCAGCGCGCGGTATCCAGTACCTTAAGGTTGCCTGCCGGGGTTGGCATGATACCGACAAACCAGTCGGGCTGGGCAAAAATGGGGGTGATTCCGTCATTTTCGAGCGGGTAAATGCTGCCCAGGCTAACCAGCGGAACCGCCAGTTTAAGTCCGGCAACGTCAAATAACAGGCACTCGAACGATTCTTCCGACCAGGACGGCCGCCCACTGCCTGTTGCGATAACAGGTTCGGGCATAACATCCGCCACAGCCTGCTCCACCACCGGCGGTGTGGTCAGGGTTGGCAATACCAGCGGCGGCTGTTCGCGCTCGCGCAGCAGAACCGGACGCTCTTCCTGCCGTTCGACCTCTGCTTCCTGAAGCAGGCCGTCCAGATAGTTCTGTAGCGCAGTTTGCGATTTATGCGGTTTGGTGCTCATTGCAGTCATCCGTCTGGTTCTATGATTATCAGGCGCTATTGAGCGCCGCCTGTTCCAACTGCATCGACACCTGCAGCAAATGCTTGAGCAGCACCCTGTACGCCAGCACGCCACGGCTGTTGCGGTCGAGTACCGAAGGTACCACGCCGGCACGGCTGGCATCACGCAAGCGCGTATCCACTGGAATGTAAGCCTGCCACAGATGGTCGTTGTACTGGTTGCGCAAGTACCTGAGCGTTGACAGCGATGCCTGGGTGCGACGGTCAAACATGGTCGGCACAATGCAAAACGGCAAGGGCTCCTTGCGCGAACGGTTGACCATGTGCAGGGTATTGATCATGCGCTCCAGCCCCTTGAGGGCCAGAAATTCGGTCTGTACCGGAATCACCAGCAATTCGCTGGCTGCCAACGCATTGACCATCAATACGCCCAGCAGGGGCGGATTATCCAGCAGCGCAAAATCAAAATCGGCGGCCAGATGGCTCAATGCCTTGCTAATCACCAGGCCCAGCCCGCCCTGCCCCAGCGACTGGCGCTCCAGCACCGCCACGGCGGTGCTTGACGGCATCAGGGTAATGTTGTCATGACTGGTTTCCAGCAACAGGCTACGCGGCAGGGCCGGGTCAACCTGTCCGCCTGCGGTAAACAGGTCATAACAACTGTTTTCCAGCGTGTCCGGATCATAGCCAAAATAACTGGTCAGGGACCCGTGCGGGTCAAGGTCCACCACCAGCACCCTGCGGCCGGCATCGGCCAGCAAGCCGGCCAGCGCAACCGTACTGGTTGTCTTGCCGACACCGCCCTTCTGGTTTGCTACTGCCCATACTTTCATATTTATTCTCCAAGCCGGCCATGCCGTCATGTCATTTTACTGACAGCACCTGGCCATTCAGTCTCGGAGTCATATCAAGCAAGCAACATGCCAACACAATGATTTCAGGGATCGACCGGTCTGGAGTGCCGGCCTTCTGTATTGCGTGAAATCAGCAGCACCACACGGCGGTTTTTGGCCCGGCCTTCTGCACTGTCATTGCTGGCCACCGGCTGAAACTCGCCATAGCCGACAGCCGCAAGCCGTTCCGGTGCCACGCCATCCATCGCCATCATGCGCACAATGCTGGCCGCCCGCGCAGCAGACAGCTCCCAGTTGGTTGGATACATTGACGTGCGGATGGGCAGGTTATCGGTAAAACCTTCAACCTGAATCGGGTTATCGTAAGGTGCCAGAATAGTGGCGATTTTTTCGATAATATCAAAGCCTTCCTGCTGGGGAATGGCATCGGCCACCGGAAACAGCAGGCTGGAGCTCAGCTCCAGCTCCAGCCACATTTCGTTGGCGCGAATCTGCAACTGCCCCTCGCCCAGCAGACTGGAAAACTCTTCACGAATGCTCTCGGCAATACGCACCAGCGGCTCTTTTTCCTGACCGTCTTCCCCGTTCTCGCTATCGCTGGAGCCACGCTGTTTCTCATCCCCGATGGGGATGGGTTTCATCGACTTGTCCTGCTGGCTAAAAATGCCTTCCATTGCATCGGAAAGAATCTTGTACTTGCCTTCGTTGACCGAAGAAATCGAGTACATGACCACAAAAAAGGCAAACAGCAGGGTAATAAAGTCGGCATAGGACACCAGCCAGCGCTCGTGGTTGGGATGTTCTTCCTGCCGTTTTCTGCGGGCCATGGCCTACTCCATGAAGCCTTGCAGTTTCATTTCGATGGAGCGCGGGTTTTCGCCGTCGGCAATCGACAGTAGCCCTTCCAGCATCATTTCACGATAACGCGACTGGCGCATTACCACGCTTTTGATTTTTCCGGCCAACGGCAGCAGGACCAGGTTGGCTACGCCCACACCGTAGATGGTGGCCACAAATGCCACGGCAATGCCGTTACCCAGTTGCGAAGGATCGGCCAGGTTGCCCATTACGTGAATCAGCCCCATTACCGCGCCAATGATGCCGATGGTAGGCGAGTAGCCGCCCATGCTTTCGTAAATTTTGGCAGCCTGCAGGTCACGGTCTTCCTGGGTGTAGAAATCAACTTCAAGAATACTGCGGATGTTTTCCGGCTCGGTGCCGTCCACCAGCAACTGCAGGCCCTTGCGCGCATAGGGGTCCGGCTCGGCATCGGCAATGGATTCAAGGCCCAGCAAACCGTCTTTGCGTGCCACCATGCTCCAGCCGACAATGCTGTTGATGCCGCGCTGCATGTCGCTGACCGGCGGAAAAAATGCCCAGCCCAGCAACTGGATGCCGCGCTTGAAATGGCTGATCGGTGTCTGCAGCAGGGCGGCTCCCAAAGTGCCGCCAAACACTATCAGCGCGGCAGGACCGTTGATCAGCGCGCCGATGTGCCCGCCTTCCAGATAATTGCCGCCAATAATGGCGACAAACGCCATGGCCAGTCCCACCAGGCTGAGGATATCCATCAGTTGCAGGCCTCCACCAGCGCGGGTCCTACATCATTGAGGGAGTAAACCTGGTCGGCCAGACCGGCCTTGACGATGGCCATCGGCATGCCATAAATCACGCAGCTGGCCTCATCCTGTGCCCACACCTGGCTGCCGGCCGCCTTGAGCAGCCGCGCACCTTCACGGCCATCAGCGCCCATGCCGGTCAGTACCACCGCCAGCACCTTGTCGTGATAGGCCTTGGCGGCCGAACCGAAGGTCACGTCGACGCTGGGTTTGTAGTTGAGCCGTTCGTCACCGGGCAGAATGCGGATCTGGCCGCGGGCATCAACCATCATCTGTTTGCCGCCAGGTGCCAGCAAGGCAAGGCCGGGACGCAAAATATCGCCTTCCTCGGCTTCCTTGACGCGAATGTTGCACAGTTTATCGAGTCGTTCGGCAAAGGCGCGGGTAAAGGTACCAGGCATGTGCTGGATCAGGACAATGGGAGCAGGGAAACCGGCCGGCAGCGAGGTCAACACCTGTTGCAGGGCCACCGGGCCACCCGTGGACGTCCCAATGGCTACCAGTTTGTAGGAACGGCGCTGCGGACGGGCCGCTGGTGCCGGTGCTGGCTGCATGGCCGGCGTATGGGTTACCGGACTGCTGGCCAGGCGCGACGGGCTATGCGCAGGCGAATCACCCGTGGTGCGGGTGCGCAGCGTTGAAAGCGGTGCAGGGCCCGGGGTACCGGTACGCGCCGTGCTCACCGGTAGCGGGCGACGGGCCATCCCGCTGCGGTTGCTGCGGGAAATGGCCTGCACCTTGTCGCACAGCATTTGCCTTACTTTTTGCGGGTTACGGGAGATGTCTTCGAAGTTTTTCGGCAGATAATCAACCGCACCGGCCTCCAGCGCATCCAGTGTAACCCGTGCACCTTCATGGGTCAGCGATGAAAACATCAGCACCGGGGTAGGACAGCGCTGCATGATCTGCCGTACAGCGGTAATGCCATCCATCACCGGCATTTCATAGTCCATGGTAATGACGTCAGGGCGCAGTTCCAGCGTTTTATCAACGGCTTCCTGGCCGTTGCTGGCGGTGCCTATTACCTCGATACGGCTGTCCGCCGCCAGTATTTCGCTAAGCCGGCGACGGAAAAAACCCGAGTCGTCTACAATCAAGACTTTTACTGCCATGATGCATGCATTCCTTCAATAAATCAGGCGTAATGCCTGAGCAGGCTGGGCACGTCCAGAATCAGTGCAATACGGCCATCACCGGTAATGGTGGCTCCCGACATACCGGGCGTGCCCTGCAAACCACGGCCCAGCGGCTTGATCACCACTTCTTCCTGGCCGATCAGCTGGTCAACCACAAAACCGATACGCTTGTCGCCAACGCTGACCAGTACCACATGGCCCTGATCCTGGCGCTTGTGCTGGCGTTCCGGCTGAAGCCAGCGGCTTAGATAGAACAGCGGCAGGGCCTTGTTACGCACGATTACCGCCTCCTGACCGTCCACGATGTTGGTGTTCGACAGGTTCAGGTGGAAAATCTCGTTGACGTTGACCAGCGGGAAGGCAAACGCCTGGTTGCCAAGCATCACCATCAGGGTCGGCATAATGGCAAGCGTCAGCGGCACCTTGATGACCACCTGCGAGCCTTCGCCCGGCTTGGAGTAAACGTTGACGCTGCCATTCAGCTGGGAAATTTTGGTATTCACCACGTCCATGCCCACACCACGGCCGGACACGTCGGAAATCTCGGTTTTGGTAGAGAAGCCCGGGGCAAAAATCAGGTTGTAGCATTCCAGCTCGGTCAGCCGGTCGGCGGCATCCTTGTCGAGCATGCCCTTTTCAACCGCCTTGGCACGCAATACATCGGCATTCATGCCCTTGCCGTCATCGGTGATCATCAGCAGGATGTGGTCACCTTCCTGGGCGGCAGACAGCACCACCTTGCCGGTACGATTCTTGCCGGCGGCCTCACGGTCGTCCGGCATCTCAATACCGTGGTCCACTGAGTTGCGCACCAGGTGCACCAGCGGGTCGGCCAGTGCCTCGACGAGGTTCTTGTCGAGGTCGGTGTCTTCACCCACCAGCTCCAGGCTGATTTCCTTTTTCAGGTTGCGGGCCATATCGCGAACCAGACGCGGAAAGCGGCCAAACACTTTCTTGATGGGCTGCATGCGGGTCTTCATTACCGCAGTCTGCAGATCGGCGGTCACCACATCCAGGTTGGAAACGGCCTTGGACATGTCTTCGTCTTCACTGTCCAGCCCCAGACGCACAAGGCGGTTACGAACCAGTACCAGCTCGCCGACCATGTTCATGATGTCGTCCAGCCGGGCGGTATCCACACGCACGGTGGTTTCTTCGGCGCTGGCAGCCGGCGCGTTGCGGGCCGGTGCGCCAGCAGATGACGCAGGCGTCGAAGCCGGAGCAGGTGCTGGAGCCGGTTTGGGGGCTACTTTCTGAGCCGGAGCGGGAGCCGAAGCCGGCGCAGGCGCTGCGGCCGGTTTGTCTGCCGCCTTGACCTGAAAACGGCCCTTGCCGTGCAGCTGGTCCAGCAGGTCCTCAAATTCGTCGTCGGTAATTTCATCATCGCCGGCAGCAGTAGAGGGTGGCGCATCAGCCGCCGCGCCAGAGGTGTCCGGTGCGGCAGCAGCCGAGAACTTGCCTTCACCATGCAACTGGTCAAGCAGGGCTTCAAACTCGTCGTCGGTGATCTCGTCACTGTTGCTGTCAGACTGGCCGGCTGCGCTGACTTCTTCAGCGGCGACAGGCGTACGCCCATCACCGTGCAGCTGGTCAAGCAGCGCCTCGAATTCTTCTTCGGTAATGATATCGGCAGCTTCGTCTGCCGTGGGTTCTTCCGGGTCCGGCGAGCTCATGGCCAGCATGTGTTCAAACTCGGCATCGGCGGCATCCATGGCTTCGGCTTCCTGCTCTTCGGCAGCAGGCGCAGCGGCTTCAGGAGCCGGCTCTTGCTGTGCGCCGGTATCAGGTGCGGCCAGAACCGCCAGTTTTTGCAGCAGTTCGGCTGGTGCCGGTGTTACTTCGGTACGCTCACGAACCTGGTGGAACATGCTGTTGACGCTGTCCAGCGCCTCCAGCACCACGTCCATCAGCTCGGCGTTGACCCGCCGCTCACCCTTGCGCAGGATGTCGAAGACGTTTTCGGCGATATGGCAGCACTCAACCAGCTCGTTGAGCTGCAAAAAGCCTGCCCCGCCCTTTACCGTGTGGAACCCGCGAAAAATGGCATTGAGCAGGTTCATGTCTTCCGGCCTGCTCTCCAGCTCTACCAGCTGTTCGGAGAGCAGTTCCAGAATTTCGCCTGCTTCTACCAGAAAGTCCTGGAGAATCTCTTCATCGGCTTCAAAGCTCATCGCAAGCTCTCCTTACAGCCCTAGGCTGGATAATAAATCGTCAACATCAACCTGGTCGGTCACCACATCTCCGGTTTTATCGGCACGGATCTGCGGGCCTTCACCCTGGGTCGGGTTGCCTGGCGCCAGCCCCTGCTTTTTCAGGGCCTGTGGGTCATGCTCGATGCCGGCAACTTCGTCAACTGTCCTGGCCATGGTACCCATGCGGGCCAGGCTTTCTTCTACGTAACCAATCAGCTCCGTAACCCGCTTGATGACCTGGCCTGTCAGGTCCTGGAAGCTCTGTGCCAGCAAAATATCGTTCAGGTGGCCGGACATCTGGTCGCTGTCATGCAGGCTACGGATCAGAAAGGCTTCGATACGCTTGGCCAGCCCCTTGAACTCGTCCAGCGGCATTTCACGGCGGGTAAAGCGCTGCCAGTCGGCTACCAGACTCTGCGCCTCATAGCTGATGTAGTTGACCAGCGGTGCGCTGGCTTCTACCAGGTCCATAGTGTCATTGGCCGCTTTTTCGGTCATGTTCATGACATAGGTCAGACGCTCGTTGGCATCCGTGATTTGCGACATTTCATGCGCGTGCGGGCTGTTGTCGTCTATCTGCAAATCCAGAATGGCACTGTGCAGCTCGCGGGTCAGCTTGCCCACTTCGTCATACAGGGCCTGGTTGCGAATGTCATTGATCTGGCCGATCAAACGGCCGGCAAGCATCCAGTCGCCCTGCGACAATGCGGCCTGCAAGTCGGCTGACTGCGCTTCGACGGCCTGCAGCAAGCGTGCCTGTGTGTTTTCATCTACTGTCACGACAAACCCCGAACCTGCCTGCTTCAACCGTTAACCCGGTCAAAAATCTTCTCGATCTTGTCCTGCAGGGCCTGTGCAGTAAAAGGCTTGACCACATAACCGTTGACGCCCGCCTGGGCGGCTTCAATGATCTGGTCGCGCTTGGCTTCGGCGGTTACCATCAAGACCGGCAGGTTCTTCAGCCGCTCGTCGGCACGCACCGCACGCAACAGGTCGATGCCGGTCATTTGCGGCATGTTCCAGTCGGTTACCAGGAAGTCGAAGTTGCCGCTCTGCAGCATGGGCAACGCAGTTGATCCGTCATCGGCCTCTTCGGTATTGGTAAATCCAAGGTCGCGCAAGAGGTTCTTGATGATCCTTCTCATTGTTGAAAAGTCATCAACAATCAGGATTTTCATGTTCTTGTTCAAGCTAGCCTCCAGAGTATTCAATATGCCGGCCAGGGTCCGACGTCTGTATGTCATCTATTCTGTCCCGGCATCCTTTATGTTGCCGGGGTTGCCATCTGCCGGCCCGTGCCGGTCATGTTCAATCTGTGTAACTACCGCACTTCAGTCGCACTGCAGCCAGCCGCTTAAACGACTGCGCAGGCGTGCCGCGCACTGGCTGTGCAGCTGGCAAACCCTGGACTCGCTGACACCGAGTACCAGACCAATTTCTTTCAGGTTAAGCTCGTCATTGTAATACAGCGACAACAACAAGCGCTCACGCTCGGGCAACCCTTCGATTGCATCGGCCAGTGCCTGCCGGAACTTCTCGTCCTCGGCCTGATAGCCCGGCTCGTATTCGGCGCCCTGGCCCGGCTCGGGTGCGCCGTCTTCCATCAGGCCGTCAAAGCTGAACAGGCGGCTGCCGCGGGTATCCGACAGAATCCTGTAATATTCGTCCAGTTCAACGCCCAGCTCTTGTGCTACCTCGCGGTCGCTGGCCTCGCGGCCCTTGCGCGCCTCAACCTCGCGCATCGCATCACTGACCATGCGCGTGTTGCGGTGCACCGAACGTGGCGCCCAGTCCCCCTTGCGCACTTCGTCAAGCATGGCACCACGGATGCGGATGCCGACAAAGGTTTCAAAACTGGCACCCTTGCTGCCATCGTATTTTTTGGCGGCTTCAAGCAGGCCGATCATGCCGGCCTGAATCAGGTCTTCCACCTGAACGCTGGCAGGCAACCGTGCCAGCATGTGATAGGCAATGCGTTTCACCAGCGTGGCATGCTGCTCAATCAGGCGGGACTGTTCGTCCCCTTCCCTCGTCCTGTTGTACATCTGCATTGCACTGGGTAGCGTCATTGGCTCATTTCCAAACTCGTCAGCCGATCAGGCGGTCAACAAAAAACTCCAGATGCCCTTTGGGGGTTGCGGCCAGTGGCCATGCATCTACCTTTTGCGCAATGGCGCGAAACGCCTGGGATGCCTTGCTGCGCGGGTAGGCCTCATAGACAGGCTTCTGCCGCTGGATGGCCTTGCGCACCATTTCGTCATACGGTACGGCCCCCAAGTATTGCAAAGCAACATCATCCAGAAAACGTTCAGTCACATTTACCAGCTTATTATATAAATTGCGACCTTCCTGTGGGCTATGTGCCATATTGGCCAGCACACGGAAGCGGTTCATGCCAAATTGCTTGTTCAGCAGCTTGATTAGGGCATAGGCATCGGTGATTGAGGTGGGCTCATCACACACCACCAGCACCACCTCTTGCGCAGCGCGCACAAAGCTGGTCACCGAGTCGCCGATACCGGCGGCGGTATCGACAATCAATACGTCCAGATTGTCACCCAGCTCACTGAATGCTTGAATCAGGCCCGCATGCTGCATGGGCGTCATCTCAACCAAACTCTGGGTGCCTGAAGAGGCCGGCACAATTTTGACGCCCGCTGGACCTGCCAGCAAGACATCACGCAAGTCGCACTCGCCGGCCATCACCTCGGCCAGAGTGCGCTTGGGCTCCAGCCCTAGCAAAACGTCAACGTTGGCCAGACCAAAGTCGGCGTCCAGCAAAACGACCCGCCGCCCCATGTTGGCCAGAGCCACCGACAGGTTGACCGACACGTTGGTTTTGCCGACGCCGCCTTTGCCACCTGTTACTGCAATTACTTGAACGGGATTTTTGTTAGACATTGGATTTACACCTTAAAAACATTCAGTTGCTGTCAGCGCCTACACGGCATGGCGCGCGTGGGCGGTTGTACCGGCAAAGAGTTCAGCCATGGTGCCCTCTGTGGGTTCGTCCGGGTTCTGCATGCGCACGGCACGGCTAACCAGCTGATGGCTGCGTGACACCTGAATGTCATCAGGAATTTTGGGACCATCAGTAGTATAAGCGACACAGAGACCTTGGCCAATTGCCATACCCAATACCTCACCCATGCTGACCGCCTCGTCCAGCTTGGTAATGATGCAGCCGGCTAGGCCACAACGTTTGTAAGCATGCCATGCCGCCTTGAGTACCTGAGCTTGGCTGGTAGCCGCCAGCACTAGGTAATTGCGCATCGGATACTTGCGGGTTGTCAGGTTGTCCAGTTGCAGCACCAGTGCCGGATCGCTGGCCGGCAAGCCGGCGGTATCCACCAGCACAATGCGCTTGCTGGCCAGCGGCTGCAGCGCCTGCTCCAGAGATTGCCCCGCCTCTACATGACTAACCGGCACATTGAGGATGCGACCCAGCGTCTTCAGCTGCTCTTGGGCACCTAGGCGGTAACAGTCCATGCTGACAATGGCGATATTCTGCGCGCCATGCTCAAGCACATAGCGAGCGGCCAGTTTGGCCAACGTGGTGGTCTTACCCATGCCAGCCGGCCCCACTAGAGCAATAACGCCACCCTGCTGTACCGGCTCGTCTTTCGGCGACTGCACCGAACGCGCCAGCACTGCCAGCGCCATGCGCCAAGCATCGCGGGTGTCCAGCGTGTGTGGGATTTTTTTCATCACGGCGCTGATCACATCCGCCGGTAGGCCCATTTTCTGCAGCTTGCGCCATACGGCGGCATGACCGGGCTGCTTCTGGGCAAAGCCCTGCCAGCCCATATTGCCCATTTGAGTTTCGATCAGTTCTCGCAGCCCCATCAGCTCAGAGCGCATTTGTGCCAGCTCTTGCTGCTCGACTGCGGAGCGGGCAGTCACGGGGGCGGGTTCGGCGACACGCGCGGAGTGCTCCATAACACTGTCAAACAGCTGGCGATCACGCCCACCGGCGGCCACCTGCGCACGCTGCTCAAAGTCCGATTTAGCGCTCAGGATTTTCTGGCTGGTTTTACGCAGCTCAGCTTCAAGGGCCGGGTTGGCGGCACGACTGGCCAGCGGCTGCGGGCTGTAATCCAACGCAGCGGTCAGCTCGATACCACCTGCCAGACGACGCGTGGAAAGAATGGCGGCATCAGCTCCCAGCTCTTCTTTTACGCGGTTCATTGCCTGGCGCATATCTGCGGCAAAAAAGCGTTTGACTTGCATGGCCATGACTGTGCCCTCTT
>CAZVDA010000049.1:0-11569 GCA_964625365.1 uncultured Thiopseudomonas sp.
GTTCGCGCCGGGTGACACTGTAATCGTGCAGGTAAAGGTTAAGGAAGGCGACCGTCAGCGTCTGCAGGCTTACGAAGGTGTCGTGATCGGCATTCGTAGCCGTGGCCTGAACAGCGCGTTCACCGTGCGCAAAATCTCCAGCGGTGTAGGCGTTGAGCGTACTTTCCAGACCTACAGCCCGCTGGTTGACAGCATCACTGTCAAGCGTCGCGGTGATGTGCGTAAAGCCAAGCTGTACTATCTGCGTAACCTGTCTGGTAAGGCTGCTCGTATTAAAGAGAAGCTCAACTAAGACCGGTGTCCAAAAAAGCAGCCTTCGGGCTGCTTTTTTGTTGCCTCGCGGGGCGAGCCCGCTCGTACAGGGGCTGGTCCTGCGTGTGCAGGGCGCATCGTTCTGTAAGAGCAGGCTTGTCCTGCGACCTGTTAAGTAGCCAAATCAAACCCATGCAAACCAATAGTCAACTCATTGATCTCTTCCTGGAACAGCTCTGGCTGTTGGACGGGTTGTCGGACAATACCCGCACCGCTTACCAGACGGATTTAACGCAGTATGCAGGCTGGTTGCAGCAGCAGGGGCAGTCGTTGTTGCAGGCCAGGCGCGATGATTTGCTGGAGTATCTGGGCTGGCGTTTGCAGCAGGGGTACAAGGCCAGCTCCAGTGCGCGTTTGCTGTCGGCGTTGCGGCGGTTTTATCAGCAGGCGCTGGAGCAGGGGCAGATAACGGAAGACCCCAGTGCGCTGGTGGATATGCCAAAAACGCGCCGCAATCTGCCGGATACCCTGACCGAGGCTGATGTTGATGCCCTGCTGGAGGCACCGGATGTGGACGAGGCGCTGGGCCTGCGTGATCGCTGCATGCTGGAGGTACTCTATGCCACCGGCCTGCGGGTCAGTGAGCTGACAGGCTTGAAACTGGACGAGATCAGCCTGCGCCAGGGCGTGGTAAGGGTGATGGGCAAGGGCAGCAAGGAGCGTCTGGTGCCGATGGGCGAGCAGGCGCTGGACTGGCTGGAGCGCTATCTGGCGCAGGGCCGGCCATTGCTGCTGGGCGGCAAGGCCAGTGATGTGGTGTTTCCCAGCCAGCGCGGTCAGCAGATGACCCGCCAGACCTTCTGGCACCGCATCAAGCAGCATGCGCAGACGGCGGGTATCATCAAACCGCTGTCGCCGCATACGCTGCGTCACGCTTTTGCTACCCATTTGCTCAACCATGGTGCAGACTTGCGCGTGGTGCAGATGTTGCTGGGCCATAGCGACCTCTCTACTACCCAGATATACACCCATGTCGCGCAGGCGCGCCTGCAGGCATTGCATGCGGAGCATCATCCCCGTGGTTGATGCACTTATAGTGCTTTGTTATCAATTTTGTATGAAACCCAGTTTTGTGCTATAATCGCCAACTTGTAAGAGAGGAGAGTTGAATATGAGTCGCAAGGCCACAACAGCCATCAACGAGATCAGTCACGCCCAGACCCGCAGCGATTTGCTTGAAGAGCAGCGCAAGGCGTTCCTGAAGCAGGGCGGCAAGATCGAGAAGGTCCCTACCGGTCAGAGCGGGCAGCAGGCCATCAGTTATTTTGGTCGTGGTACCCGTAGCAAGTAACGGTTGCCCCGGTCAGACAGGCTCCTGAAAGCATGCTTTCAGGAGCTTTTTTATGCCTGCAACACGGCGCTTTTTATGCGTGGGGCGGGTAAAATTCGCCTGCAGTCCGGCGTTATGGTTGCCGGTGTTTTGTAGTAACAAGGGTAAAGCGGGCAGGTTTTATGAAAAAGACAACAGGGCTGGCAGGATTGGGAGCGCTGGTGTATTCCACCGATGGCGGGCGTCACTGCCCCGGTTGTGGCCAGCCACAGGAGCAATGCAGCTGCGCAGACAGCCAGGCTGTGCTGGGGGATGGCAAGGTACGGGTACGGCGCGAGAGCAAGGGTCGTGGTGGCAAGGTGGTGACCCTGGTCAGCGGTTTGCCGCTAACGGCCGACGGGCTCAGGGATGTGGCGAAAAAGCTCAAGCAGGCGTGCGGCGTGGGCGGGGCGGTCAAGGACGGGGTGATCGAGATTCAGGGCGACCAGCGGGACAAGGTGCTGCAGTGGCTGCAGGGCCAGGGCTATGACGCAAAGCAGGCAGGCGGCTAAGGCAGCAACAGGCGGTGCCTGTTGCCCTCAGTCGATATCGAAATCGTAGTCGGCCAGCTCCTTGTTGAGGCGGCGCTCCTCAAGCAGGTTGTCGATTACGCGGCGCTTGGTCAGGCTGTTTTTGCTGGTGACGGCAGGTACGTCTTCACTGACTACCTCGCCATCTTCCTCGGCGATAAAGTCGTCATCCAGTTCCAGATCTTCTTTACTCATGGCATGCCTCCGTAGCATGGATTTATCTGTGGCGTCTTATAATTCGGCGCTTGATAAAAGTAAAAAAGATTTTTTCTATGAGCAGGTTAAAAATATTCCGGCCTGCTTAATCGTTGCCGGTTTTGTCCTTGTATTCGCATAAATCCTCGATGCGGCAACTGCCGCAGCGCGGCTTGCGTGCCTGGCACACATAGCGTCCGTGCAGGATCAGCCAGTGGTGGGCGTCGAGCAAAAACTCTTTGGGCACCAGACGCAGCAATTTCTTTTCCACATCAAGCACCGTCTTGCCCGGTGCAATGCCGGTGCGGTTGCTGACGCGGAAAATATGGGTATCCACCGCCATGGCGATCTGGCCAAAGGCGGTATTGAGTACCACGTTGGCGGTCTTGCGGCCCACGCCGGGCAGCGCTTCCAGTTCTTCGCGGGTACGCGGTACCTGGCTGTTGTGCTTTTCAATCAGCAGGCGGCAGGTTTCGATGGCGTTTTTGGCCTTGGTTGGATACAGGCCGATGGTCTTGATGTATTCGCTGAGGCCGTCCACGCCCAGCGCGTACATGGCTTCGGGGGTGCGGGCCACCGGAAATAGTTTGGAAGTAGCCTTGTTGACGCCAACATCGGTGGCCTGGGCGGACAGCAGCACGGCAATCAGCAGCTCGAAGTCGGACGAGTACTCAAGCTCGGTTTTGGGTTTGGGATTGTCTTCACGAAAGCGGTGAAAAATTTCGTAGCGTTTCTGGGTGTTCATGGCATACCACAAGACAGCCGGCGGCACGGGCGGCCGGCTGGCGGAAAATCAGGAATCCTGCAGGGCAAAACGGGGCAGGGGCGGCATCTGGACGGTTTGCGAACTGTCGGGGGCCAGTACCAGAGCTTCGCCGTCCACGACGGCCTTGTTCTGCTGATTGACTACGCGGGTGCGGATGCGTACCTGGTTTTTGGGCAGTTTTTCCAGCACTTCAAGCTGCACTTCCAGCGTGTCGCCGAGCTTGGCCGGACGGGTAAAACTCAACTGTTGGCCCAGGTAGATGCTTCCCGGGCCGGGCAGCTTGCAGGCAATGGCAGCGCTGATCAGCGCGCCGGTAAACATGCCGTGGGCAATGCGCTCCTTGAAACGGCTGGCAGCGGCAAATCCGGCATCCAGGTGCACGGGGTTGTTGTCGCCGGAAACGGCGGCAAACATCTGGATGTCGGTTTCGCTGACCTGGTGCGACTGGCTGGCGGTCTGGCCGACCTGCAGGTCGTCGTAGGCGATACTCTGGGCTGTGGCAGTCATAACATCTCCGTCGGGCTGGGTGACTGTTGTGTGGGCGGGCTGTGTTGTCCGATCCAGGCAATGATGTCGCGGAAAACACGTCCGCTCTGGCGTTCGTTGTGCAGTTCGTGGCGCATGCCGGCGTAGAGTTTAACATCAACGCAGTGTTTGCCGGAGTCGCGCAGTACGCTGGCCAGGTTCAGCAGCCGCGTACCTTTGTGCAGGGCGTCCTGTTCGCCGCCCAGTAACAGCAGCGGCAGGCTGTGGCTGATTTGTTGCAGGTTTTGCCGCGGCGTAATGCGCTGTAGCCCCTCGAACACGTCCAGCCAGAGCTGATTGGTGCAGGGAAAGCCGCATAGCGGGTCCTGGCTGTAGCTTTCTACGGAAGCAGGGTGGCTGGATAGCCAGCCGTGGCGGCCCTGGTGTCGCGGTACCGAGCGACGCAGGGGCGTAAAGATCAGGGCATGCAGTAGCCTGCTGTGACCTTGCCCGCCCTGGCGCAGGTGTTCCAGCCGGGCCAGTAGCCGGGCCAGCCGGTATCTGAGCGTGGTGCGTAAATAAATTGGCCCCGAGAGCAGCGCGCCCTGCACGCTACAGCTGTATTGCATCAGGTAGCTCATGACCAGATAGCTGCCCAGACCATGGCCAAGCATGAACAGCGGGCCTTGCGGGCCTGTACAGCGGATATGGTGGTTGAGGCTGCGCAGGTCTTCGATGACCAGGTTCCAGCCGTCGGTATCGGCAAAGTGGCCGGCTCGCCCATCCTGTATGCTCAGGCCGTGCCCGCGCAGGTCGACGGCGTAAACCTCGATACCGGCTGTCGCCAGTGCCTGGCCCAGTGCCTGGTAACGGCCGCCATGCTCGGCCATGCCGTGGGTAACCAGCAGCGTGGCGTGTGAGCCGCCGGCGGGTTGCCAGTGGTGCACATGCAGGCGGCCTGCATCGTTTGTGGTGTGCCAGAAGGTGGTGTGGGTCATGGGAAGGCCCTCCTGTACCGGTCTTCATCATAAGGCAGTGCTGCCGGCTTGCCCATAGAGTATTGGTGACCTGAAAGTCGGTGGCGGGCTGTTTGTGACTAAAGTTGTGATTCTGGTGCTGGTTGCGGCAAATTAAAACTGATAACCTCGCTTGCCTGAATGCTTGCACTCAAGCAGGATAACAACAATTAAAATCCCTGCACGGATGGCGCTGCCATCTTCCATGGCCGGTCTGCCAGACCGCCGGGCCATGGACGAAAATAAGTACGCTGTCTGCTGTAGCCTTGGAGCCGCGCATGAACGAAAACTTCTGGAAGGACAAATACCCGGCCACTGTGCCGGCCGAGATCGACGCTGACCAGTACCCCAACATCCAGGCGGTACTCAGCGAATCCTGCGAACGCTTTGCCCGTCTGCCGGCGTTCAGCAACATGGGCAGAACCCTGACCTATGCCGATATTTACCGCCTGTCCGGCGATTTTGCCGCCTGGCTGCAACACCATACCGACCTTGTACCCGGCGACCGCATTGCCATCCAGCTGCCCAACGTGCTGCAGTATCCTGTGGTGGTGTTTGGTGCCATCCGTGCCGGTTTGGTGGTGGTGAATACCAACCCGTTGTACACCGCGCGCGAGATGGAGCACCAGTTCAACGACTCGGGCGCCAAGGCACTGGTCAGCCTGGCCAACATGGGCCATCTGGTTGAGCAGGTGGTGCCAAAGACGGCCATTACTACCGTCATCATGACTGAAGTGGGCGACATGCTGCCGCCACTCAAGCGGCTGCTGGTCAACAGCGTGGTCAAGTACGTGAAGAAAATGGTACCGGCCTACCATTTGCCCAAAGCGCATGCCCTGACACGGGTGCTGGCCGAAGGCAGCAAAAAGGCGGCCCGCACCGTTGAGGCAGGCAGTGAAGATGTGGCCGTGCTGCAGTACACCGGCGGCACCACAGGCGTGGCCAAGGGTGCCATGCTTACCCACCGCAACCTGATTGCCAACATGCTGCAGGCGCGGGCGATCATGGCTTCCAATCTGTATGACGGCAAGGAAACCGTGGTGGCTCCGCTACCGCTGTACCATATTTATGCTTTTACCTTTCACTGCATGGCCATGATGCTGACCGGCAACCACAACCTGCTGATTACCAATCCGCGAGACTTGCCATCCATGGTCAAGGATCTGTCGCGCTACCGGTTCAGCGGTTTTGTCGGGCTGAATACCCTGTTTGCCGCGCTGTGCAACAACGCCGATTTTCGCAAACTGGATTTTTCCAGCCTCAAAATGACCGTATCCGGCGGCATGGCGCTGCAGATTGCCACCGCCAAACGCTGGACCGAAGTCACCGGCTGCCCCATCTGCGAAGGCTATGGCATGACCGAAACCAGCCCTGTGGCGGCCGTCAACCCGATCCAGAGCATCCAGCTGGGCACCATCGGCATTCCGGTACCTTCCACTCTGTGCAAGATTATTGACGATGAAGGCCGCGAGCTGCCGCTGGGCGAAGTGGGCGAGCTGTGCGTAAAAGGCCCGCAGGTGATGAAAGGCTACTGGCAGCGTGACGACGCCACCCGTGAAATACTCGATGCCGGCGGCTGGTTGCGTACCGGTGACATCGGCATCATTCAGGAAGACGGCTATATCCGCCTGGTTGACCGCAAGAAGGACATGATTCTGGTGTCGGGCTTCAACGTGTTTCCCAACGAAGTCGAAGACGTACTGGCGACCTTGCCGCAGGTGCTGCAGTGTGCCGCAATTGGCATACCGGACGAGAAGTCCGGCGAGGCAATCAAGGTCTTCATTGTGCTACGGCCGGGTGAAAGTCTTGAAAAGGACGAAGTGATTGCCCATATGCGCAAAAACCTGACGGCTTACAAGGTAGCGCGTCTGGTCGAGTTCCGTGACGAGTTGCCGACTACCAACGTGGGCAAAATATTGCGCCGCGAGCTGCGTGATGAAGAACTGAAAAAACTGTCTGCGCCGGCTTGATGCACCCGCGGGGCAGGCTTCATGCCTGCCCCCTTTATTCGTTCTGGCCTGCGCTGACAATGACCTGGCTGCGGCCTTCGCGTTTGGCCTGATACATGGCGTTGTCGGCCTCGTGGATCAGTTTTTCGGCAGTGTTGGCATGCTCCGGGAAAAAGCTGATGCCGCAGCTAAATGACAGGCGACTTTCGATACCGTCCAGCGCAATGACTTCTTCTACGCTGTCCTTGATGCGCTGGGCGATCCGCATGGCAGCATCCATGTCGGGGTTGCCCTCCAGCAATACGACAAACTCGTCACCTCCCAGCCGTGCACAAAAATCAGCCTCGCGCAGCTGCTTCTGGATGCGCTGTGCCACTTCCTGCAATACACGGTCGCCATGGCGGTGGCCGTAACGGTCGTTGATGGGCTTGAATTTGTCCAGGTCGATGAACAGCAAGCCCAGGCGTTGCTGTTGGCGCGTTGCGGTGTGGATGGCATGTTCCAGGTGGGTGATGAAAAAGCGGCGGTTGGCAATGCCGGTGAGGCTGTCGAAGTTGGCTTGCCGCCAGATTTGCTCCTCGTTGGCTTTTTGCTGGCTGATGTCGGCAAACAGGCTGACGCGAAAGCGTACGCTACCGTCTGCGTTGTAGGTATTGCTCATGGACACAAACTGCGGGTATAGCTCGCCGTTTTTACGCCTGGCCCAGATCTCTCCTTTCCAGCGCCCTTTCTTTTCCAGCCGGCTATGCATGCGCTCGAAGAATGCTTCGTCGTGCTGATCGGAGTTGAGGATGGAAAAATCCTTGCCGACAATTTCCGCCTGGCTAAAGCCGGTAATGCGGGTAAACGCGGGGTTGACCGTGATGAACACGCCATTGGCGTCGTTGACGGCCAGGGCTTCGTTGCTGTTGTGGTATACGGTTTCTGCCAGCTGCAGCAGCGCCAGGTTCTGGCTGCGCTGTACTGCCAGGCGGATCAGGTCGGTCATGTTGCCGATTAGTTGCAGCTCGTCCGAGGCGGGCAGTGATTTGCTGGTTCGGTAATACAGAACCAGTCCGGCCAGAAAACCGGCCGAATCCAGTATCGGCTCCGACCAGCAACTGTGCATCCCGCTGGCACGGGCGGCGGCGTGCACGGGGTTTTGCAGATCGGGACTGGGGTTAAAGCCGGGTCGTGACAGTGACTGTGTTAGCGTGCGGGCCAGTGTGCTGTCCACCAGTACGGGCAGTGCGGCCAGTTCGCGTACGCCGGGCAGGGCAGGCGCGCTGGCAAGATGCAGGTTTTGCTTGTCGGTACTGACCAGAAAGGCAATGGGATAGAGCCCTGAATGGTCCAGCGTGCTGCTGGCAAAAATGGTATCCAGGATTTGTGGCAGCGGTGCGTTGTTGGTCAGCAATTCCAGAGCGCTATTTTGCATCTGGATGTGCTCCAGATTGCGCTGTTGTTCGGAGATGTCCTGCTTGATGGAAACGAACTGGCGCAGCTTTCCGTCCACATCCAGTACAGGAGCCATCCATACCTGCTCCAGGTAGCTGCGGCCGGATTTGTCGCGGCTGCTGAAACGGCCGTTCCAGGCCTGGAGCCGGCCCAGTTGTTCCCACATTTGGCGATAGGTTTCAGGTGGCGTTGTGCCCGAACTGAGCATGCGCGTATTTTTTCCAACCAGTTCGCTCTCGGTATAGCCCGAACGCTGGACCATGAACGGGTTGACGTACTGGATGTTGGCCTGCGTATCGGTAATGATCATCGATAGCGGAGCCTGTTGCATGGCGGTACGAAACGGCAGCAGGCGGTCTTCGAGGCTGCCGGTCAGCTTCAGCAGGCGGGTTAGATGCCGCTGGCGGCGGATATTCAGGGCCGTCAACAGGATCAGCAGGCTGGCCAGCAGCGCTGTCAGCGGCATCCACACCGCAGAATGTGCCAGGGGGCCATGCAGCAAGAGGCTGGCTGCCAGCAGGGGCAAAAAAGCCAGGGCGGCCAGCAGCAGGTGTCTGATAACTCTTGGCATAGCGCCTCACAGGAGCGTGAATGATGCTGTTTAGTGTTGTTCCGCCTGCAAAATGGCCATCCGGTTAAGGACGGGAATTTTGCGGGCCAGACGCATGAAAGGTTCGCCGAGCCGGTCAAGGAAACGGTATGCCCAGTGTCCGGCGGCCGTGTAATACCCCCAGGCCAGTGTCTGCATGACGACAAAGCCGCCACCTACCAGATTGTCGCTGAGCCAGTGTGCACCGGCAACCAGGCGCGGCAGGATGAGAAAGATGCCGGTCAGCCAGACCAGCAGCAACCGCTTGCCACGGGTAAACAGGCTTAGAAACGCGGTCCATAATAGCAAAACAGAAGCATGGTCGCCCGGGAAACTGCGACTGGAGCGGTCCTTGATTTCCATGATGTCTTCCATCCAGGGGAACGCCTGACTGAGGCTGAAGCCATCACCCAGAAACACGCTCGGGCTGGCGTGCTGCAGGCCGGCTGCATCGATAGAGCGGGTAAACAGTGTACGCACGACCAGGGTGAACACCAGCAGGGCGACAAAGCTAACCAGCGCACGGCGCAGCATATTTTTTTCAAATACTAGACCGCCGATTACCAGGCTGCACAACATCAGCACGGCAGCCAGCAGGTCGGACACGCGGGTACTGAGCAGTGCCCATACAAGGTCCCACGCTGGCCAGTGGCCCAGGCTGCCATTGAGCAGGCGAAAAACGGGTACGTCTAGCACGTGCCACAGCGCCTTGGTGGCCGGCAGGCACCAGCTTGCCAGCAGAAGGATGCTGGCCAGTTGCAACAGGATAAAGGTGCGGGGCTGCCAGTGGGCAGCAGGACAGGGCGTCATGTCGGGTGGGAGTCCTTGGAGGTCGGGCGCACCATCAACGCTGCGACGGTACAAAAGAGGGACTGGTGATTTTACCGGCTTGCCGGCAGGGCTGCCAGTAGGCTGCGTGGCGGCGGGTGTTTTAGCCCGGCTGGCCTAGATAAATCAGATAAGCCAGTGCGAACGTCACCGTAAACACGGCAGCGGCAAAGAGGATGTCGTTGAGCTTGAGTTTGTTCATGAATGTTGAAAGGTTTTCCTGGAGTCTTTAGAGTAAAAAGAGGATTAGTTTGCTGTAGGGATGCGGGCCAGTCTTTGCGCCAGAATTGTAATGTCACCGGCACGATACAGGCAGTCGAGCCAGTGTGAGGGGATTGCGCGGACGCCATAGTAAGCACCTGCCAGCTGGCCACAAATCGCAGCTGTGGTATCGGCATCATCGCCCAGATTGGCGGCGGCCAGTACGGCTTGCTCGAAGCTGTCGGTATGCCAAAACGCCCACAGGGCGGCTTCCAGGCTTTCTACGACATAGCCGGAGCCGATGACATCCGCTTCGCCCAGATGCCGGAAACGTTGCTGCAAAATCCGCGCAGCAGCGCCGTCCATGGCGAAGTCAGGGGTGTCTGGAAACAGGGCGGCCTTGTTCTGCTCGCCCGATAATGCCCGCTGCAAGACCAGCGCAAAGTATTGGCAGCAGGCCAGACAGTCCGCCGAGGCATGGGTGGTTTGCGAACTGAGTGCGGCGTAATACGCTACCTGGGCAGGATTGGCCGCATAAAACATGGCAATAGGCGCTAACCGCATCAGAGAGCCGTTACCGGATGTATCCGGTGAATCCGAACCACTCAAAGGCTCGCCCGTTTTTTGAAAACGGATCAGTGCCGCAACGACTGTTTTGCCCATGCCGACGGGGTGCTGGCGACAGGAATAATAGCCTTCGTCTGCCCAGCGCCAGTAGCGCTGCATCTGGTCCAGTGCATCAAAACCGTTGCATTCAATCAGGCTCTCGGCCAGACAGAGTGCCATGGATGTATCGTCGGTCCATTCACCTTTTTGCAGGCGAAACTTGCCTCCACCCATCATGTCGGTCAGCGGCTCAAAGCGGCCTCGGGGTACAAACTCGACGGTGGCACCCACTGCATCACCGCAGGCTAAACCCAGCAAGCAACCTTCAAAGCGCTCTAGGTTCATGGTCGTTAATGGCACTGCATCATACCGCCGATGGCCTGACAGACCTGGCCGTCTTGCCGGATGTGGGTAGGGCCGGCGCCCTGGTTATAGCGGGTGCCCATGTTGTCCCAGCAGCCACCCGCATCACAGTTGGTGATATGGGTGGGCGCAGGCGGTGTTGCTGCAGCGGCTGCCTGCTTGTACTCCAGTGAAATTTGCTGGATTTCATCTGGGCTGGCTCCCGAGTTGCAGGCGCGGGCCATGGCTTTTTGCCGAATGGTCAGCTGGCGGTTTTGTGCACCTTTATAGGGTGTACTGGCCTCGCGACATAGATCTTTACGCTCTTTTTCCTGGCGCTCGGCAATACGCGGATCGGCTACCACCGTGACCCGGGTACCTTGCGGCTGCATGCTGCGCCGACTCTGATATTCGGCAATATTGCGACGCTCGGCACTGCTGTCCTGAGTGTTGGCCTTGCTGACTTCAATTTTACTTGTTTCGTTGTCCGTACTGCAGCCGTGCTTGGTAAAAGTAATTTCTCCTTTGGGGCCTACGCATTTGTACAGCTGGGCGTGGGCCTGGCTGCTGAACAGTACGGCAGTTGCCAGTAATGATAAAAGCATGGATTTTTGCATTGTTTTTTTCACTTGATAACCTCTAGTTAAAACTCCATAAGCGTGATCTATGTGCTCTTACCCGCAGCTGTAGCCCGCTACCGTCCGTTATCACGTAATTGTTGTCCTTGGGGCACAATGCCTTGATTTGCTTGTCGGTCAGTTTTGACATAAATCCCTTCCCCATCAATTTGGTATTCCAAGAAAAAGGCTACCACAGCTTGGAATACCAAATGGAATACCAAATGGAATACCAAAGGTTTGGGATGGCTTGAAATTCAAAAGCGCGCTTAGACTTTAACTCATTGATTCAAATGACTATGCGTTACTCGCACCTGACGCCTAATCATTTGCAGGATGCGCTTACTATCAACCCTCTGAATTCTTTCGACACTTTACCGACACTGCAGGCCGAAAAAAGAAAAACC